>JAPOOY010000251.1 GCA_026713205.1 Bdellovibrionales bacterium | reverse complement strand
CACAGTAAATAATCCGAACTATGAAGGGACAAAGCGATATCACAATTTTTACAGTATTTAACATAACCACAATGGGAACATATTAAAGCCCCCGCCTGCCCGCGGCGGTTTAAAAATAAAGCCGCCTGCTTTTTCTTTTCCAGAGTTTCCTTAATTTTCAAATAAAGCGCTTCACTTAACCAAAAAATTTTATCTTTTCGGGGGGCTTTTCTTAAATCAACAACATGCACCTCCGGTAAAGGCTGCTTGAAAGCCCGCCGCTTAAGATAATGAATCTGATACATCCCTCTTTGAGCCTGAAACCAGGAGTCCAGCGAGGGCGTGGCTGAACCTAAAAGAATGGGAATATCAGAAAAACGAGCCAACATGATGGCGCTGTCCCTTGCATGGTACTGAAAGCGGGTTTCCTGCTTAAAACTGGGGGAATGTTCCTCGTCCACAACAATCAAGCCCAATCGGGGAAGAGGACAAAATAGAGCCGATCTTGTTCCTATAAGAATATTCTTCCTCTGTGTTGCAAGATCAAACCAGGCCGTGGTTTTTTGACGAGCTGTTAAGTCAGAATGCCACACAGCCACTTGATCAGGGAACTTCCCGGAAAACCTCTCTACAATTTGAGGAGTTAAAAAAATCTCCGGAAGCAAAATGAGAACCTGTTTTCCATGAGATAAAAAATCCTCCGTCAGTGCCTTATAAATTTCGGTTTTCCCGCTCCCTGTCACTCCATAAAGAAGATGGGGTTGGAATCCCCGTTTGCCCAGAACACTTCTTACACACTGCTCCTGCTCTTCCATCAGACAAAAATTCCCGTCTGAAAAAGAATTGTCCGATCCTTCCTGAAAAACGGAATTTTTTCCCTCTTTCTTTTGTCCTGCATGAAGAAGGGCTTTGTATTCCTTGTCCGCCGTAGGCAAAACGGATTTATTAGAAAAATCCTCCTGTCTTTGCCATTTAAATTTCCCGATGAAAGAAGTGTTTGAATCCTCCGATTCAGAATTGACGATTTCAGCATCCTTAGCAGAAGAAGATTTTTTTTGTAAACGAAAGGGAAACGAAAGATCCATCACCAATCCCAAGGGATAATGGTAGTAACCGCTTAACCATTCCAGCCATTGAAGCCTCTCCTCACTTAAGGGAGGCAAATCCATAACCTGTAAAACAGACTTTATATCGCTTCTTTCAGATCCTTTGGCATCCTGATCTAAAATAACCCCGGAGGAAATTCGTTTCCCGCCAAAGGGCACGCGCACTTTTTGTCCTCTTTTTAAAGGCCGAAGGGAACCGTAAGTGAAAACTTTAAAAAGCGGTGCTTTAACCGCCACCTTGTAGTAATTAATTTAAAATTCTCCTACTCTGCTTTAAACTTCATATAAAAAATCTTAATGCATCATACAACCAAGGGAAAAACGACTCAAGGGTTGAGTAATAGGCTTTTCCTGATTGAATTTTATGGTTTTTTTTTGAAGGATAAAATGAGTTCTTCATGAGCTTATACCGATTCGGTTTGAATTTTGCGGTTTTGCAGAGGAAAGAAGGATTACACCCTCCATTAAGAGAGTCTAGGGGTCAAAAGTGAGTTCGGCTTTGACACAGTAGCGACCAAAGGTCGCTCTGTGGCAAAACGCATGTTTGAACTTTTGACCCCTAGACTCTCTTAATGGAGGGCTAACTTTATGTAAACGAAAAACCCCAAAATTCGGGAATTATATACCTGATGCTGCAAATTAAAGAAAACCAAAGCTTTGAATGGTAAAAGGAAATGATTCTCATTGGATTTGCTTTTAAAAAACTATAATTTGACTTAAGCCCCCATTTTCTTAAACGCGGTGTTAAGTATATAACCCTCAAAATTCAAACCGGACAGAATAACAGGAAAACCTGCCGTATTTGTAAGCTCCACACTAAAAAATTTACCGGATTCCGCCGAAAAGAAATTATATGGGGAAAAATTTACTTTTTGTGTTCATCTTAAGCTGCTTTCTGATAGATTGCACAATTAACAGTCCACCTCTTCCCCGCCCTCCACAAACACCCTACGGTGTCACTTTAAACCCCTCAACAGCGCCCCCGGGCGGACCACAACTCCCCTCTCTCACAGGAGAAGATCCTTCCGGGACCAGAACACAAGTATTTCCCTATCAAATCAATGTAGATACCATCTCTTACATGGGCTGTCCCGAACCTTCAGCCACTGATCCCATATTTACCAGCTTTAAATTAGGAGCCTATTCCAAAGGAGTCCAATTAACGGATGAGTTTAAAAATGAAATAAAACAATACGATAACTCTCAAAAACGAACGGTTCTAAGGGATTCTCCTTTAATCAATTCCCGAGGACAGGTGACTGTAAGTCACAGAGGCGATATTAGAATTCCAGTCAGCATAAAAAACCAACCCCTTATCAGTTATTTTCCTTCCATAAATGACCCCATCACATTAACGGATTTGGCGGAAAAGGGAGTGTCTCAATCCATTGGAATCAATAACTCCTTTGAAGTGATACTGCCTATTCCCGGATCCATACTGCACAATATTCTATCCTATCTGGCTTCAAGCCATCATATCGCCCTCACTTACAATAATGGCTCAAATCCTCAACCCCTGGGCCCTGGACTAAACCAATACCATGGCCGCTCTTATCAAATCAGCTTTGATCGGAATCTCAGATACATGGAAGACATTGATGAATATGATCTCCTCACAAGAAAACAAGGGAAAAGATGGAACTGCGCGGATAATCATAGATTGGTCATACTCCGACACGCGCAAATCTCTGAAGAGTTTTATTTGCGGGCAAAAAATTGGCATGACTATTATAAAATTTCCAGAGAAGCGGTTTGCATAGAAGACAGAAACGCCCTTGCCAGAGTGGGGAGAAAAGCGATTGAAGATCTTCTTCCCGAAAATCTCTTTGCCGTTGGATTTGTTCACACCTGGGAGAGACAAGGGGAAAGCCAGGTATTAGAAAAAACAGACACTCCCTGTCTTACAACTCAAACAGCTCACTGGAGCTGTTACAGTAATAGTTCCACTTCACGCGTGGAATTTGACGAAAGAGACTGTAAAATAAACGACGAGTGGTTTAAATGCCCCTCTTATTTTTCGTTCTGCACAGGTGGATAAATACACGAACAAAATTCATTTGCATAGGTTAAAGCTGTCATGTTTTTATATATACCGGTCGGGGTTGAATTTTGAGGGTTTTTCAATGAAAAGACTATATTATCATCTTCATGAGTGTATGGGGTTCAAAAGTGAGTTCGGTTTTAATACAGATGCGGCTGAAAGTCGCTCTGTGGTAAAACCCATGTCTGAACTTTTGAACCCCATACACTCACATCTTCACTCCCACAGAAAATCACAAAAATAAACTTAATTAAAGGAAAATTATGCCCTTACTTGATATAATCATCGCCATTCCTCTGTTTCTTAAAACGGTTCTTTCTTCCATTGGCCCCTTTATTCTGCTATTGGGTCTTTTGATTTTCATTCATGAACTGGGACATTTTCTGGTGGCTCGCTGGTGTGGGGTTACGGTAGAGGTGTTCAGCCTGGGATTCGGTCCAAAAATTTTTAAATACAAAAGAGGCGAAACCCTTTATTGCATTTCCCTCCTTCCGCTTGGCGGCTATGTGAAAATGTATGGAGACAGTTTAATTGAAACACCTCCAAAATCAGAACAGCATAGAGGTTTCCTTTATCAAAATGTGCCTCGTAAACTGGCTATTGCTTTTGGCGGGCCTTTAATGAATCTCCTGTTTGCCTTTTGTGTGTTTTATCTCCTGGCTCTAATGGGGCTTCCCGCCCTTCTGCCTGAAACAGGTGACATAAAGAAAAACACAAAGGCCTGGGAAACGGGGTTTCGTCCTGGAGACAAAATTTTATCCATATCCAATCAACCCATCTCTTTTTGGGCGGATGTGGATCGCCTGATTAAAAAAAGCCCCGAACAAACCCTGGAGTTTAAAGTTGAATCAAAGGGAATGGAAAAAACACTTTCTGTTCCTGTAGCAACAAAAAATAATAGCAATATTTTTGAATTCAGAAAAGAAGTGGGCCACATTGAAGGATTGACTCCCCTGTCCGCGGGAACAGGAGTGGGGGTGATTTCCCCTGAGACACCGGCTTACAAAGCCGGTTTAAGAACTTTTGATCAAATCACCCATATCAATGACAGAGAGATTAAGTATTGGAGAGATTTGGAATCCACATTAATCCAGGAGCAATTTCCTATTCACATGAAAGTGAAAAGAACGAACTTAAAAGGAAAGGAAAAAAACCTCTCTATCGTTCTTTCAAACAAAAGCACAAAAGATAAAACATTAAAAGATTTTGGACTGGAGGAAGTGGAGCTTTATCTCTACAAAGTGGGTCCAAAAACTCCTGCTGAAAAGGCGGGATTGAAACCCGGAGATCGCCTGATTGCTATTAACGGAACACTTCTTAAAGAATGGGAAGATGTATTAAAATCCGTTCAATCCAACACCGATTTAACTCTCTCTTACCAGAGGGATGGTCAAAAACAGGAAGCGTTTATTTCACCGGAAGAAATGTTTGTGGAAGGAAATTTAAAGGAACGGCGAATGATTGGTATTGGTTCCGCAGCCAATTTGACGATTGCCTTCCCCGCTGAAAGTGTAAAAAACTTTTCTGTGTTTAGTGCGGCTAAATACGCGGGTTTCCAAACAGTCCACGGATTAAAAAGTATGGCTTTAGGTTTGTTTCATATCATCAAGGGAACTGTATCTCCACGCAACCTATCAGGTCCCGTGGCCATTGGCCGCATAGCCTATAAATTTTTTCACACCGGATTTTATCAATTTCTCTCCATGATGGCTCTGATTTCCTTAAGCCTTTTTTTCTTTAACATTTTACCCATCCCCCTGTTAGATGGCGGTCATATACTGTTTTTCACCTTGGAGGGGATTATGGGCCGTCCACTGGATGTGAAAAAACTACTGGCGGCTCAACAGGCCGGACTGGTATTG
>JAPOOY010000046.1 GCA_026713205.1 Bdellovibrionales bacterium | reverse complement strand
TTAGGAAGGTAGGTGTTAGGGAGTTGAGGAGGATAGAGAGGCTTTTGAATAACAGGCCGAGGAAATGTCTTGGTTATAAGACACCGTTTGAGGTATATAGGGAGTGAAACTGGGGTGGTGCACTAAGTCCTTGAATCCAGGCACAGAAACGACTATAAGTTGCTCTATGGCAAAACGCATGAGACCCTGCACTTCTCTTAAGGGAGTTTCTTGACCTCACAGAAAACCGTAAAACTCAAAGAGGAGTATAAAAGAGTGAATTTCTTCGTATATTCTTTATTTTTGAAAACTTTAAAACTCAAACCACAGGAGTATAAATAACAAAAAGGAGGGAAATATGTCTTTATCTATGGATTTAAGTGAAATTAAAAATCATATTGATGATTTAAAAGAGCGGCTTCAGGAACTTCGGAGGTGTCTTTGAACTGGATCAAAAGGAACTCCGTTTAAAAGAACTGGAACAGCAGTGTAGTGATCCAACAGTCTGGAAAAATCAAAAACTTCTCCAGGAACTCAGTCAGGAAAAATCCCGTCTGGAAAAAATCAAAGAGGAATGGCATCAATTAAATCATACCTTAGAAGAGCAGGAGCTTCTTCTGGAGTTAGTGACGGAGGAAAAGGATGAAAAGGATGAAAAGGGTTTTTCCGACTTAAAATCCGACTTGAAAAATCTTTCCGTACAAATAGACAAGAAAGAGACGGAGAGCTTGCTCAGCGGGGAGAATGATTTTAACAATGCCTATCTCTCTATTCATTCCGGAGCGGGCGGAACAGAGGCTGCGGATTGGGCCTCCATTCTTTATCGTATGTATTTGAGATGGGCGGAAGATCGTGGCTATAAAACAGAGCTTTTATCTTTAAGTGAGGGGGAAGAGGCGGGCCTTAAGTCTGTGTCTTTTTTAATTAAAGGGGATTTTTCATATGGTTATTTAAGGCGGGAAACGGGGGTGCATCGTCTGGTTCGTATCAGTCCCTTTGATGCCGGGGCTCGCAGACACACCAGTTTTGCTTCCGTATTTATCTGGCCGGAGGTGGATGATAAAATTGAAGTCAACATTGAGAAGGAGAATTTGCGAATGGATACTTATCGCGCCAGCGGAGCGGGTGGACAACATGTGAACAAGACGGATTCCGCCGTGCGGATCACTCATATCCCCACAGGTATTGTGGTACAGTGTCAAAGTCAGAGAAGTCAATTTGCCAATAAGGACAAGGCCATGAAAATGCTTAAGGCCGCTTTATATAAAAAGGAATTGGAAAAACGGGATCAGGAAAAAACAGAAAGAGAATCCTCCAAGAAGGCCAATGAATGGGGAAGTCAAATCCGCTCCTATGTTCTTCAACCTTATCAGATGGTCAAAGATCACCGAACCAAAGAGGAACATTCCAATCCTCAGGCCGTTTTGGATGGCGCAATTGATTCTTTTATTTTAGCGGCTTTAAAAAAAGGAATTTAATGTTTTACCGGCTCTGGCTCAAAAGAATTATCTTTTCCCCGACAGAGGTGTTTCGGCTCACTTCCCTGTTCAGTGTTTTTGGTTTAGTTCTTGGCGTGGCTGTTTTGACCGTGGCCCTTTTAACCGTGAATGGGTTTTCCAGAAGTCTGCAAAAAGTGATTGTGGATCGAAACGGTCATTTTGTTTTTTTATCTGAAGAGAAACAATCTCTTGAGAGTTTTTCAAAAAAACTGGAGCCTTATCAATCTTCCATTCGTCAGGCTGTTCCTTTCCTGTCCTTTGCGGGATTGGTTGCAAATTCACAAGAGCTAAAAGGGGTTATTTTTGAAGGGTTGGATTTTAAGTCTTTTTCATCGGAACTGCCAATTCAACAAAGGCTTGTTCAGGGAAAGATTGATTTAAAAGGTTCCGATTCATTTGTTATTCTGGGTCGTTTTCTGGCGGAAGATTTAGGGGTAAGGGTGGGGGATTTAGTACAAACTGTATTTGTAGATCCTTCCGGACAAATGGGATCCTCCCGAAAAACAAAAACTTTTCCTGTGAAAGGTATCGTGGATATGGGAAAGCATGATTTAAATTCCCGTTTGGTTTTAATGCCTTTGTCCGCCAGTCAAAAATTTATGGGGCAGGAGGATCAAATTTCCGGCCTTCGCATTTGGCTGCAAGAGGAAAGTCAGGCGAATTACTTTGTGCGGACATTGAACAATCAATATAGAGACAGGGGTTATCAGGCCGTTTCCTGGAGGGATATGGAAAAGTCATTTTTTAATAACATCAATTCCGACAAGCAAATTATATTTTTTGTTTTATTGATATTGATTATTGCCGCCGGATTTAATGTATCCAGCGCTTTATTCGTGCAGGTTTTTAAAAGGACGCGGGAAATCAGTATTTTAAAAGCAATGGGTGCTGGAAATAGTATTATTCTTAAAATCTTTTTACTGAGAGGTTGGGCTTTGGTATGATCTGGC
>JAPOOY010000047.1 GCA_026713205.1 Bdellovibrionales bacterium | reverse complement strand
TTAGGAAGGTAGGTGTTAGGGAGTTGAGGAGGATAGAGAGGCTTTTGAATAACAGGCCGAGGAAATGTCTTGGTTATAAGACACCGTTTGAGGTATATAGGGAGTGAAACTGGGGTGGTGCACTAAGTCCTTGAATCCAGGTGTCAAAGCCGAACTCATTTTTGACCCCTAGAGTCTGTTATAAAGAGCTTATGTCTTTTAAATAAAAACCGGAATTTCAAACACGATCGGTATAATATTGATGCTTTTCTTATCTGTGGTTTAAAGCTATCTGTGGAAATTGGTGAAATTTATTTAAACTGACTTTTTAAATGTTCAAAACCATGTACAAAAAACCTGGCAAAATAATCCACTTCAAAGTTAACCTGATCTCCAACTTTTAGATCGGATAAATTGGTCTTTTCCAGGGTTTTTGGAATAAGACATACACTTAATATCTGTTGACTTATTGTATTAACCGTTAAACTTACACCATTTAAGGTTATATATCCTTTTTTCCAAAAAAATTTTTCAAACCCTTTAGGAAGTTCTACATTTAAAAGAACGGACATCCCTTCTTTATGGTATTCTGATACTCTTGCCACCTGATCCACATGGCCTGTAACAAGATGACCCCCAAGGGTCTGATGAAAAGTGAGAGCTTTTTCTAAATTAAATATTTTATTTTTAAGATCCTTTTTTTTCCATTGGGTGATCTTTAAAGTTTCCGGCCCTAAGGCAAAAATCATCTCTTTTCCGGATAGTTTTTCCACCGTTAGACAAACACCATCCACACAAATACTATCTCCCTCTGAAAGATCCTGAAAGCTCAAAGGACGATGAAACTCAATCCTTAAAATGGAACTCTCCTGATAAACTTTTAAACAGGGAAGACACTCTGTTACAATACCGGAAAACACAAAACCACTGCATAATAAAATGAGAAATATGTCACTTATTTTTTTGATTTTTCCCCGCCATTTGGTTTATTATTAAGAAATCATGACGCTGCCTTTGTTTATAGGCGGGAAATTTATTCCCTCTGCCGGTAAAAAATATAATGTGCTGGATCCCTCTACACAGGAGGTTTTGGCTCAGGTTCCTTATGCGGAAACAGAGGAAGTGGATCAGGCTGTCTCTAAAGCAAAATCCGCTTTTATTGACTGGCGGGAAATTCCGGTTCCGGAAAGAGCCCGCCTCTTTTTTGAATATCAAAGAATTTTAAAAAAGAAACAGGACGATATTGCAAAAATTTTAAGTGCGGAAAACGGGAAAACATGGACGGATGCCAAAGGGGATGTATGGCGGGGCATTGAGGTGGTGGAGCAGGCTTGCCACGCCCCGGCTCTTATGATGGGGGAGACGGCGGAAAATGTTTCCCGTTCCATTGATACCAGTTCCTGGCTTCAGCCTTTGGGTGTCTGTGTGGGCATCACGCCTTTTAATTTCCCTGCCATGATTCCTCTTTGGATGTTCCCTTTAGCTTTAGCCTGTGGAAACACCTTTATTTTAAAGCCCTCAGAGCAAACCCCTTTAACAGCAAATAAACTGGCGGAACTATTTCTTCAAGCAGGGTTTCCGGAAGGAATTCTGAATGTCATCTATGGAGGAAAAGAGCAGGCCAGCCAACTTATTAAGCATCCTGATGTGAAAGCTATTTCCTTCGTGGGATCAGCTCCTGTCGCCGCATCTGTTTACCGTGAGGGAACTCATCATTTAAAGCGAGTTCAGGCTTTTTCAGGCGCGAAAAATCATTTAGTCGCTATGCCGGATGCGGATAAAAATCAGGTCATTCGTCATCTGGTTGGCGCCTCTTGTGGAGCGGCAGGACAAAGATGTATGGCTATTAGTGTTGGAATCTTTGTGGGAGAGGCGCAAAATTGGATTCCTGAAGTGAAAAAAAAGCTTTCTCAATTAAGACCTTCCAGTTGGAAGGATGAAAAGGCGGATTTTGGACCTTTAATCAGTGTAGGCGCGAAAGAGCGGGTTTTATCACTCATTGCCAAGGGAAAAGAAGAGGGCGCGGATCTTTTACTGGATGGATCCGGCTATTTATCAAAACAATGGCCTCAGGGAAATTTTGTCGGTCCCACCTTATTTGATCAGGTGACATCTTCCATGTCCATTTATAAAGAAGAAATTTTTGGTCCTGTTCTGCTTTGTATGAGAGCTAAAAATCTCACGGAAGCTTTGGATTTAATCAATAAAAACCCTTATGGAAACGGGACTTCCATTTTTACCCGTTCAGGAGCTTCCGCCCTCCGTTTTCAACATGAAGTGGAAGTGGGGCAGGTTGGCATTAACCTGCCTATTCCGGTTCCTCTTCCCTTCTTCTCTTTTACCGGATGGAGAAAATCTTTTTTTGGAGACCTTCATGCTTATGGAAAGCAGGCCATTCGCTTCTACACAGAAACAAAAACAGTTATTTCCAGATGGATTGAAG
>JAPOOY010000134.1 GCA_026713205.1 Bdellovibrionales bacterium | reverse complement strand
CAAGAAGAAGACGAAAAGAAAGCCCCTCCCCTTCCACCTCTCTCAAAAGGAGAAAAGTTAAAGTATGAAACAATTTCCCCCCTGTCCCATGAAACCCAACCCCCTCCACGATACAATGAAGCTTCCCTTATTCAAAAACTGGAAAAAGAGGGAGTGGGGCGTCCCTCCACTTATGCCCCTATTATCAGCACTATTCAAAACAGGGGCTATGTACAAAAAGTCAATAAAACCCTGGCCCCCACTTTCACGGCCTTGGTGGTGACAAATTTTCTGGGAGAGCATTTCCCCGATTATGTGGATATAAAATTCACCTCGGAGATGGAAAAAACCCTGGATAATATTGCCAGTGGAAAAACGGATCACACAAAATATCTTGCATCCATATACAAGGGAAAAAAAGGATTGAAAAAGCAAGTGGAAAAGCAGGAAGCCTCTTTGAATGGAAAAGACTCCCGCTCCTTGACGCTTAAACCTTTTAAGGGCATCCGTTTTCATGTGGGACGATTTGGAGCCTATATAAGTCAAAAAGAAAAAAAAGAAGAAATAAAGGCTTCCCTGCCAAAAGATCTCTTTCCTGCTGACTTGAGTCCTGAAAAAATATCCGATCTTATCCAAGCTAAAAAAACAAAAGATAAGGTGTTCGGAATACATCCAAAAACAAAGGAAAAAATCTTTATTAAAACAGGAAGATATGGCCCTTACCTTGAAACAGAACAATCTGAAAAGCGAAGCGCTATCCCTTCTTTTCTTTCTCCAAATGAAATCACTTTAGCCCAGGCCATTCAACTGTTAGAGCTTCCGAAAATCCTTGGAATACATCCAGAAACAAAAAAGGAAATTAAGAAAAGTATTGGACGATTCGGCCCCTATATTGTGCATGAGGGGGACTTTCGATCCGTTCCGGCGAGCGAAAGTTTCTTAGCCCTCTCCCTGAAAGAAGCGATTAAAATCCTTTCCCAACCTAAAAATCAAAAAAGAGGCTCAACAAGAAAAACCAAAGCGCTTCGGGAATTTAAAGATGGCAAGGACACTATACAAGTTTTCTCAGGACGGTATGGCCCTTACATAAAGTTTAAAAACCGAAATATCTCTCTTCCGGAAGGCCTTCAACCGGAAACACTGACTTTGGAATCAGCTTTAGAAATTATCAATAAGAAACTGGGCGGGAAAGCCTCCAAAAAAACACGCCCCTCCGGCAAAAAAAGAAAGACTTCCGGCGCTCAAAAAGCCCGTTCCTCCAGCGCTTCTACAAAGAAGAAAAAGACTTCCAAAACCAAAAAAAAACGGTGACTTCGTATTAATAAATCACTGAAACTCAATACCTCAAAAAACAACTATAAGGTTTATTCATCTAAAGCCTCAAACACGGTTGACTTACTGCGCTTTTTAAAGGTAAATTATAAAAAATAAAAGTTTTCCGCCGAGCCAACCGATAGGAAAATAGGAAACAAAAATCATGAAGGCATTCATCATACTCCTCCTGATAGCTTGTAGCTTCACGGCGAAAGGAATATCTCTCCAATGCCGATATATAAACGATATTCAAAACAAATTTTTAGAAAACCATATTAACTTTTCCTCTGTTAATACAACTCTGCAAACCCGCGCAATTGAACAATTCGTTAAATCTCTTGATCCTCAAAAAATCTATTTCCTTAAAGGAGATGTGCAAAAAATCAAAAGAAAGACAAGGAAGCTTTTTTCAGATTTGGAAAAAAGAAACTGTAAGGCTCTTTACGATATTTATAACATTTTCAAAAAAAGAGTGGAAGAGCGTGTGACCTTCGCCACCAATCACCTTCAGAATAATTTTAAGCTTATTAAAAGCAGCGTTTACAATGTGGATGTAGATAATTTACCCTACCCGCGAACCCAAAAAGCCGCCCGTAAAAGGATGAAAAATTATCTGCAATACCAGGCGGCTAACATCTTCATAACAGAAGAGAATATAGGAAAAGTAGTCCAACATCTCACTCAAACCCTAAACGCAAAAAAAACCCGGGTTGTTTCCTGGAAACCTCAGTTAACACCAAGGGAATGGGGGCATTGCAAAAGAATCCAAAAGGAAAAAAACTTTAAGACCTGCAAACCCTCCAAGTGGTTTGCCAGATACCTTGATGCTTTTGCCCAGTCCCTGGATTCTCATTCCAGTTATATGGACAATGATGCCATAGAGGAGTTTAAAATACATATGGAGCTCTCACTGGAGGGAATTGGAGCCACTCTAACCTCTCGTTTTGGATATACAATCGTGGAACGGCTCACTCCGGGAGGATCAGCCTTTCGCTCCGGAAACATTAAAGCCAAAGATAAAATTCTTTCCGTAGGACAAAAGAAAAAAAATATGGTCAATATATTTGGTGTGGAGCTTCAGGATGTTGTCTCCATGATCCGAGGGCCAAAAGGAACTCCTGTTTATCTCAAATTGATGAGAGAAACGGAAAAAGGGAAAAAACAGTTTTTAAATGTCCGTTTGATTCGTGATGTCATTAACATTCAGGAGGAAGCGGCTTCCATTTTCTTTATTAAAAGAAAGAACAATCGGCAATTTAAAAATATCGCTATCCTTACAATACCGTCCTTTTACGGTTCAGGACGGTTTGGCATGAGATCTGTAAGCCGAGATGTCAAAAAGCTGCTGAAGCTCCCACAAACTAAAAAAGCGGATGCCATTGTATTGGATCTCTCAAATAACCGCGGAGGTTCTCTGGATGAAGCGGTCACTTTAAGCGGTTTCTTTTTTGCCAAAGGAAATGTCGTTAAACAAGCTGAGAAAAAAGCCTCACGCCCAAACCTTCTGAGTGACAGGGACTCCAGCGTTCTCTATAACGGCCCTCTTGTGGTATTGGTTAATCGCCTGAGCGCCAGCGCCTCTGAAATTGTTTCAGGAACTTTAAAAAATTATGAACGAGCCGTAATAGTGGGTGGAGATCGTACTTTTGGAAAAGGAAGTGTGCAATCTGTAGATTATCTTCCTCATAAATTGGGAGCTATTAAAACAACTGTAGGACTTTACTTCATCCCTAACGGACACTCCACTCAAAATGACGGAGTCTCTTCAGATATCTCCTTTCCCAGTGTTTTAAATGTGGAGGAATTTGGAGAAAAATCATTGGATTATGCTCTTCCAAAACAGATCATCGCGCCTTTTAAATCCCCCCCGAAAGAATTATTTTCCAGCAATCCGGAAGAAAACTGGAAGCCTGTTACTTCCGGCACCATCACAGAATTAAAAAAACTTTCTCTGAAACGAATAGAAAAGAACGAAAAGTTTAAAAAAATTAAACAAAAACTCAGCCGATTTCAAAAAAGAGTTAAAGAGAAAAAACCCATCTCTGTTCAGGAAATTTTAAAAGATGATAAAAAAGATAAAGAAGAGGAATTAACGGCATCTGAGGATTTTCCTGATTTACATCATTTAGATGAAAAAAAGAAAAAGAAAAAATATTTGGAAAGAGCTGATGTGGAGGAAGCCATTAACATAGCCATTGATTTGTCATTGATTCATAACAAGACAAAAGCGGCTCAATCCCAATCCCCTCATACCATATGACCCAAAATTCTCTTTCAAAAGATCTCTTGCTGAAAATCCATAATCTTATGGTCAAAGCCCGTGTGACAGAAGAGCGTTTGATTCATATTTACAAACAGGGTTTGGGATATTTTTGGATTGGAGGTCCGGGAGAAGAGGCTTTTGCCATCCCCTTGGGGCTTCTCATCAATAAAGGACAGGGGCTTAATCACGATTGGCTTTACCTGCATTACCGAAGCCTTCCCACCTTAATAGCTATGGGGCTTTCCATGAAAGAGGCCTTCCGCGCTATGTTTAACAAAGCCACCGACACCTCTTCAGGCGGAAGAAACTTTGCCAATCACTACTGCATTCCAAAATGGAATGTCCCTCCCATCACCTCTGTTATTGAAAACCAATACAGCATGAGCATTGGAACCGCTCATGTTTTAAAGAAAGCTCCTGACAATCAAAGTCTGGTTGTTGTTACAGGGGGAGATGCGGGAACTCATGAAGGAGATTTTGCCACCTGTTTGATTTGGTCTTCCCGTCCCGGAAAAGAATTACCTCTTCTGATTACGGTACAAAACAATGCCTGGGGAATTTCCACTTCCTACAGTTCTCAACATAGCGAGCAGCATATTTCTCAAAGGGGTGAGCCTTTTAATATTAAAAACCTGTCTATCAATGGAAATGATCCGGAGGAGAGCTATCTTGCGCTCAAAGAGCAAATGGCCTGGATTAGAAAGCACAGAAAACCGGTCCTTCTTGAAGCTCGCGTCTCCCGCCTGTATGGTCATTCCTCGGCATCAGGCGCAAACTATATGGAAGAGGAATGTTGTATTAAAACACTGGAAAAAAAACTGAAATCAGAAAAACTTTTAAAGGAAAAAGATATTAAGGATATTTGGGGATCCTATCGCGAAGAAGCCAAGAAGGTACAAAAAGAAGTCATGGAAGAATCGGATCCGGATGGAAATACCATATGGAACCATATTTATGCTAATAATGAAAATGCCGACTGGAGGAAATTTTAAGAGATTTCCTTGAGTTGATCTTGAGGTTTTTAAATGAAAGCCCCCCTTCATAAAAAAACCTTAAAAATCAAATATATTGACTAATTTTTTAAATCATTTGGAGATTAAAACATGGCAAATATGACTCAGGCTCTACGGATGGCTCTTCACTATGGAGAGGAGCATCTGGAGTTAAGGGATATTTTTGGTGAAGATGTGGGGCCTCCCTTAGGTGGAGTGTTTACCGCCACTCAAGGGCTTAAAACCGCATGGAATTCTCCTCTGGATGAACGGGGCATTGTGGGGACAGCCATTGGAATTGCCATGACAGGGCAGCGTTGTGTAGCGGAAATTCAATTCGTGGATTATATTTTTAATACGATTGATTTGCTTAAAACCGCTGGAAATACTCTTTGGGCGGGAAACGGGCAGTTTCCCCTCCCCCTTGTGCTTATGACTCCCAATGGCGCCGGCATTCACGGCGCAATTTATCATAGTCATAGTTTTGATACCTGGGGAGTGAGACTTCCAGGTTGGAAAGTGGTATCCCCCTCAAATGCAAAGGATGCCTATGGTCTCATGCTATCGGCCATTTTAGATCCCAACCCTGTCTTATATCTTAAACCAAAAGCTCTTTTAAGGGTAAAAACACCGGAATTGATACCTGGTGAACCGGAGGATCAAAAACAACTCAAAGAGATGATTGACGCTCCCGTGGGAGAAGAAAGGAAAAATTGGAAACCCCAATGGCCAAAACTTGAAAAATACACGGTACCAATTGGTAAAGGATCTATTGTTCAGGAAGGAGAAGAGCTTACAGTGGTGAGCTTTGGGCGATCTCTTCATCTTTGTAAACAAGCCTTAAGTTCTCTTTCTTTATCTGTGGAATTGATAGATCTACGCTCTCTTTACCCCTATGACTGGACACTCATTAAATCCTCCGTCCAAAAAACAAAACGGCTTCTCATAGTTAATGAAGATACGGAAGTGGCTAACTTTGGAGAGCATCTGGCCCTTCGCGCTGTACAGGAGGGGTTTTATCATCTGTTGGCTCCTCCCCGTGTTCTTTCCGGAAAACAAGTTCCGGGAGTGGGGCTTCACAATAATCTGGAATCCGCCACTGTGCCTCAGGTGAAAGATATTCAATCAGAAATTAAAAACCTGATAGAAACCAAATGGTAACTTTTTTTTCAGAAATATAAAGACATACACGACGATCACTCTACAATTCGAACAGGGAGGAGACCTTCATCATTTGATGCTCCAACGACTCCAAGCATAAGAGCATTTAGTTCCAAAAGACTTTTAAGCCGTGTTACTAAATATTCAAAGTGGCCATCTACAAAACCTTTTGGCGCCTTCCTTTCAGTATTTTCGTAAATATTTTTATAAAAAAATAACTGGCTGTTTTCCCTTCTTTGAATTTCCTGAAATTTTTCAGAGCTTATAATATAAGGGTTTTTAATTAAAGCTTCTATATGGTCAATATCCAATGCAGTCTCGATACGAGATTTCCAAAGACTTTTGAAAGCTGTAAAAAAACCGGAATTAAGAAGTGAAAACCCAGGTTTAAAAAATTCAGAGACTGGAGTTTTAGACGAAACATTTTCTAATTGATCTATTAAAGTCTGACTCAGCAATTTTGTACTAAAATCCCAGAGAAAAACCGGCCTTTCAGAAAGAACATGGTTGAATATTTCATCTGTCAATAAATTTTCCTTAAAAAGAGCGGTGAACACAAGCTTCTCCTCACTGTCACCCTCATCTGGAACAGCCAAAATAAGGGCTTTCAAACCTCCAGGCCGCCTGATCAACTCCGCAATATTTTCTTTGGAAACACGCTTTATGATCGGACTGGCCGGTTTGTAAAATAAAACTTCCCTGATCATGTCAATCACATTATCACCCAGATCCTTAAATCTGATCTTTACAAACCAATCCATTTGATCCGATACTTTTGCGTTTATAATATCATGTGCTATAACGGGTATAACGGCTTTACCGCTAGCATCTCTCACTTTTCTAAAAGCGAACAGTTTGTAAATGTGATCAGAGAAAGGGCTGTGATCTTTGATAAACGGCAATATTGCCAGCCAAACCGGATCTCCTAAACCTTCATCGGTTTTACTTCTCTTAAAAAGCTGAGTCACATTTTCATTGGAAAGATGACTGAAAATGTAGTCTGAAAGCTCCGCATGTTCCTCAGAATCCCTGGCAAGCTCATAAAGTGTTGACATAATTGTGTGAACAGAAGAATCTGACAAATCTGAAATTCTAAGATAGGGAATGAGTCTTTTGTCAAAGCTTCCGTCAAAAATCGGAATATCAAAAATACCGTGATCACTGACAGAATTCATATTAAAAGCGTTTTCTTTATCCAATAAACGGAGAGCAAGAGCTTCTTTCTCTTCGGGTTCTCCTCTCATAGAATCCTCTACAGAATCCTGATATTTTGTCTCTGCCAGGCGTTTTATGTCCTGAATTTGATCCTGATTAAAATATCTCGCAAGAGCAGGATTAGTCATAAAAGGCTTTAATTGTTCATAAGACCACCGACTAAATCGCAGATCTTGAAAATTGTCACTCCACTTTACCCCTAAAGGATGCATCATAAAGGCTTGAAGGACTTCAGGGGAAAGAGCATTCAAATCCAAGGTCTTAATTTGTGTGCCACTTAATAGAAGAGCAATTTTCTTACGGGTTAAAATCACTTCAAGAGTTTGAGGATGTAAGTTATTTAAGTTCAAGGCTTGAAATTGCCCCAAGGTCCATCTTAAGTCTCCCCATTTTTTTCCTTTTTTAAAAAACAAATGCTTGGGTTGAAGGGAGTGCTGGATCTCTCTTTTCAATGAACGGATTTCCTCCGGGGAAAGGAGTTTGACTCGTTTAGGTTTTACAACAAATTGCGGGTGGCACTGATCATTCGTTTCAGAATGGGAGTGAACGGAATAAAGAACCATTAAAAAAAGCCCTATTGATAAAGATTTTAATTTCATAATAATTTCTCCTTTTCCTTAAATTCGCTTAAAATACTACTTTTTCGCGCTAAAGTATGGCCTCGGTTTTTGCTATTTCCCTCCATTTCCAACTTTCATTGAGATAAAGCCTAAAGATTTAAATCTGTTATGTTAAAGATGTCAAGATTTATCCTAATCAATAGGAAAAAATTACAAATATTGTTTGTGTTTGTTCTGTTCTTGACTTGTAAAGGTATTGGATTTTTTTCCAAAATATCATTTATGCCGATCGCAGTTGAAATTTTGAGATTATTATTCAAGAAACATATACCAATCGTGTTTGAAATTTTCCGGTTTTTATTTAAGAGACATAAGCCCTTTATAACAGACTATAGGGGTCAAAAATGAGTTCGGCTTTGACACAGATGCGGCTGAAAGTCGCTCTGTGGCAAAACGCAT
>JAPOOY010000268.1 GCA_026713205.1 Bdellovibrionales bacterium | reverse complement strand
AAGAAGAAGAAAGGTTTCTCACCTGCCAACGCCAATCTGTCCATTGCGCGGCGGTTTTTGGCTGTCCCACATTTTTAAAATGAAATTTCATGATTCCTTCAGTTTTTCTAATTGTAGTTTATACTCCTTTGGGTTGAATTTTGAGTTTTTTAAAGAGCTTCTTTATTTAGCCCAAGGTCCGGTATTCCAATGCATTTCGGTATTTTTATTGACGATTTTCAGGAGAAAAGGGTATAGAATGGCGTACATAAAATTACTTTAAGGAGGTAATAATGAAGCACATTCTATTGATTTTGGCTGCGATGGGTCTTACGGCCTGCAGTACAGGTATTGTGAAGAATGAATCCGGTGAATCCATTTCTGTGGCTGGTAACGAGCTTGAAAATGGCAAATGCTATGAATGGTCTGTTTTCTTAGGAATTTTTGGAAGTTCTGAAGTTGCTATTAAAACCACAGGGGATAGTCCTGAGCAGATTGGTGATAAAAAAGCTTATGAAGTGGGTAATTATGTGGTGAAAAGTGTGGCGAAAGACGATGCATCTGCGGTGAAACAAGTGGATGAAGCTCCACAGTGTACTGCTCCTGCTGAAACTCCAGAGGATGTGGACGCAATAAAACAAGCTGCCATAGAAGCTGCCGATGCGGCTATTGCAACGGCTGATCAAAAAGTGCAAGCGGCTAATGAAGAGATAGCTGCAGCAAATCCGAATAATCCTTTAGCTACTCCTGAAACATTAGCTGCTGCTCAAACAAAAAAGACTAAAGCGGATGCAGCTAAAGCAAAAGCCAATGAAGCAAAAACAGAAGCGGAAGCGGCTGAAACAGCGGACGCCGCCAAGGCGGCTAAAGCAAAAGCTGAGGAAGCTAAAGCTGAAGCTGAAGCAATCTAATTTGATTGTAAATAATAAGTAGAAATAACAAGCCGATTCTTAAAATTTAAAAGCCCCTTGAAAAAGGGGCTTTTTGTTTTCTGATATAAAGAAGTGGGATTGGAAAAACTTGTGAATAATTACTGTACTGGTCAGTCAGCTTTAAGGCATATTTTTAATTTGACAGAATTTCCAAAAAGGCAATGATCGCCCCTGAATATCCGCAAAACCTATGTCCTTATCAAGTAAATGCACTTGATAAAATTCAGGAATGGCAGTTCTTTCTTTAAAATATTTGATATTTTTAGAGAGATTATAATCAGAGCTTTTACATTCTACGGCAAATAAAGGTTTTTTATCTTTAATGACAACAAAGTCAACTTCTCGTCCATCTCTGTCCCGAAGATATTGTAATTCCATTTTATAGCCTTCTGTATCTTCTATAAAATGACAGTACTTTAGAAGTTGTGAGGCGACTAAGTTTTCAAATTTTGCGCCGGAACCTTCCGCTTGAGCCCAATCCCATAGATATAACTTTTGTTCTTTTTTTACAGCTCTGATTTTTGAACTGTTAAAGGGAGAAATACGATAACAGACATAAAGAGTTTCCAGGATATCAAGCCATCTGGATACTGTATTATGACTGACCTGTAAATCCTCTCTTAAATTTTCTATAGAAAGAATAGAGGCTGCCCTTTCCTTTAAGGTGTGCATCAATAAATCAATAGAGGAGATTTCTCTGATATTTTCCAAATCATTTATATCAGTGTAAACCACTCTATGAAGTCTTTCTAAAGACCAGCGTCTATAGCTCGTTTTGCTTCCTTTTAAAAGGGGTTCGGGAAAACCCCCTAGCTGCAACAAACTTTCCACTTCTGCCGCTTTTGCCTTCTTATTTAACTCTCTTAAACTCAACGGATGCAGGCGAAAATAATGGTAACGGCCAAATAGAGAATCCCCTCCTTTTTTAAAGTGATCTAATTTGGCGGATCCCGTGACGATAATTTTTATTTTATCTCCATAGGTGTCATAAAAACCTTTGATAAAACTTCTCCATTTTTTAAATTTATGTATCTCATCAAAAATCAATTCATTCAGATGATTGGGAAGCTGATTTCTTATAATAGAATGGCGATGCTCTACATTATCCCAATTTAGATAAGAGATTTTCTTTTTGATGATTTGTTTAGCCAGAGTGGTTTTTCCAACCTGTCGAGGGCCTCCAATAAAAATCATTTTTTCAAGAAGATCTCTTACAATTTGTGTTTTTAAATATCTGACTTTATTCATATACACTATGATATAATCATGACTATATCATAGTCAATAGAAAATTTGTCAGATTTTTTGAAGAGGCTTACACCAATCAAAGCTGAATTTTCAACCTGTTTTTATTTCTGTAACATTCCAAAAATTCAACTCCAATTGGTGTTATTCGGCTTATAGATCGTTGGGGTTTTGTAGAAAATTATATTTCCGGCGGAGAATCAGAAGGATCAGCGCCCTCTTCAGAAATGGCTTTGATAACCAGGGGTTTTGAAAATTCCACCAAGCTATCTGTCACTTTAAAGTCTGTTAGAAGCCAATTGTTGCTTCCTGATTTTCTGTTTAAGGCGGCTGTGCCGTCCATAACCATTTCACTGTCCGCTTTGTCATCCTCTATTGTTAGAGAATAGGAAAAATAAATTTTTATATGATTTGGATCGGGAGTGTTTTCAGTCCAGGTTTTATGAAAAGTGATTTGGTGGATGGATGGATAATTTTTTTTCACATAATCGGAAACAACAGATTGAAATCTTTCCTGGAGCGCACTGTGTGCCAATTCATCAAGCCCTTTGGGGGATTGATTCAAGTATATCCAGGATAAAATCAAGAGAAGAGCCAATCCGGCCAAGGGTATGTAAGAAAGAAATTGTTGTTTAAGCATCTTCTTCAGTATCTCCTTTTTTCCTTTTAAACACAAGGTTCCTTGCTGGTTTTGGAATTTCATAGACTTTAATGTGGTTTTTTATACCGATTGTGTTTAAAATTTTCCGGTTTTTATTTAAGAGACATAAGCCCTTTATAACAAACTATAGGAGTCAAAAATGAGTTCGGATTTGACACAGATGCGGCTGAAAGTCGCTTTGTGGCAAAACGCATGTCTGAATTTTTGACTCCTATAGTTTGTTATAAAGGGTGTAAGTATTTTTTCTTATGAAGAACCGGAAAATTTCAGGACGGAGGAGTAGAGGTAAGAAGATTATAAATCAGTTTTGTGGATTGTCGTGTTTTAAACTGGATCAGTTTATATAGGAGCTTTCATCACTTTCTGAGAAATGGTTCCAAAAATGTTTTCCCCGTTTTGATCCAGCATACGGATTGTGATCTGATCTCCTGGTTTCATGAAAGGTTGTTTGGCTTCACCGGTTTGTATGGTTTCCACTGTTCTTTTTTCAACGAGACAGCTAAACCCCTTCCCTTCTTCAGAGACAGTGCCACTGCCAATAATTGTGCCTGCTGTGAGGCGGCGGGTTTTGGCGGCGTGAGAGATCAATTCTCCAAAATGAAAATGCATGGCGCCTCCACCGGCCTTCCCGAAGGAAACTCCATTAAAGTCCACAAGGAGAGGAAGATGAACACGCCCCCCTTTCCAGTTCCCTCCCAGTTCTTCTTTTGTAACAGCAAAAGGTGCAAAACTGGAGGAAGGTTTGCTTTGCACAAAACCAAAACCTCTTTTAAGTTCCGGAGCTGCCAGTCCGCGAAGAGACACATCATTAATCAGAACAAAAAGAATAATATGATCCAGGGCTTTTTCCGGAGATACTCCCATAGGAACATCATTCACTATGACTCCGATTTCCCCTTCAAAATCCGTTCCATGTTTTGGATCAGACTGGGGAATATCTTCCGTGGGTGCGAGGAAACTGTCACCACTTCCCTGATAAACCAGGGGAATAGTATGCAGGGTT
This sequence comes from Bdellovibrionales bacterium, assembly GCA_026713205.1. GTDB lineage: Bacteria > Bdellovibrionota > Bdellovibrionia > Bdellovibrionales > UBA1609 > JACOND01. The sequence goes on along the minus strand of JAPOOY010000268.1, from coordinate 6,530 downwards.
TCAGGAATAGGTGCATTTCTGGATTTGCGAACCAGTTTAATATGTTGAATGAAGGCGGATCCGTCAATCCATTGAAAACTCCTGGGCAGTGGGGAATGAAAGTTTTCCGGTTTTATTTCTTCTCCTGAAATTTGTTCCTGGTTGAGTTGTTCATATAAACTCATTAAAGCCGGACGGGTTTCAGACCAATTTTCCAGAGCCGTGCGAAGATTTTCCGCCACATCCGTAGCGGGAACCATTTTTTTATTGTCCTTTGAGACAACAACAAGCCGTCCGTCTTTGGATGAGGATTTTAAACTTCCTAATTTCATATTCTTTCTCCTGACTTTTTATTTTTCCTATTCTGTTATTACTGAATTTTTTCTATCTTTCAATCTAATTTTGTTAAAGAGTTTTTTTGGAGATATCAGTCTGGTCAGTTATATTGGTCTGGTTTGAATTTTGCGGTTTTTTCAGATGAGAGAAAGATTACACCCTCCATTAAGAGAAGAGAGGGGGCCAAAAGTGAGTTCGGCTTTGACACAAATGCGGCTATCAGCCGCTTTGTGGCAAAACGCATGTTTGAACTTTTGGCCCCCTCTCTTCTCTTAATGGAGGGCTAACTTTATATTAGCGGAAAACCGTAAAATTCAAACTGGAGAAGGTACTTAAATTATCAAGCTTTCCAGTTTTTTCCAGTCTGTGGATGAGAATAGAATTTGAGAGGCTTCCTGCCAGGTGGAGTGGACTCTCTTTTTCCGGCTTTGTCTCAAACGATTGATTCGTTGAGCTGAAATTTCAAGGCGGGATTTTAGGAATTGTAATGGCTCCGGTTGTTCTACCAAGGATTGATCAATTTCCAGGGGAGTTTCCGGTTTTTGACAACAGAGGACCAGGTCGCATCCGCCGGAGAGGGCTTTTGTAAATCGCTCAGCAGAGGAATAAGAAGCTAAAGCTTCCATATCAATATCATCAGAAACGATGAGACCTTGAAACTGCATTTGTTTTCGTAAAACGGTTTCCAGCCAGTAAGAGGAAAATGTGGCCGGTCCCGCTTCCTTTTGAAATTCAATATGGGCTGTCATAATTAAGGGGCAATGTTTTAAAGCTTCAAAAGGTTTGAGGGCCGTTCTGCCTTCCACGGGGCCTTCCTCTTTTGGCAGGGTTTTGTGGGAATCTTCACTCACTCCTCCATGTCCGGGGAAGTGTTTTAAGCAGGGAAGAGTTCCTCCCCTTATCAATCCTTCAGTGAAAGCTTTAGCGCAGGAAATAATTGTTTCCGGATTCTGGTCAAAAGTTCGTCCTTTCAGAAGTGAACCTTGTGTAAGAGGCACATCCACAACGGGGGCAAAGTTAATGTCAATTCCCAGTGTGCTGAGTTGTCGTCCCATTATTTCCGCCACAAGAGAAATTTCAGAGGTTTTCAGTTGACCCAGCTTTTCCGCCGAGGGCCAGGGAAAGGATTCTTTAAGATGGGAAAAGCGGTTCACCGACCCTCCTTCCAAATCCACGGCAATCAAAGGGGGAGGACTGTTCACCGGATAAAGCTCTTTTAATTCCCGGCACAGCTCATACACCTGTTTAAAGGAGAGGATATTTCTTTGGAATAAAATAACTCCCGCCACTTCATGGGATAGCAGGTGGTCTTTTTCCTCCTTCGTGAGCTGTGGTCCTTTTAAACCTCTCATTAAGCAGGAGCCGATTTGTTTTTGAATTTCAGATAGGGGTTTTTTCATTTTACAATTTGCGGGGGTTAAAGTGATCCCGAAGCGCATCTCCCAGGGAGTTTAAACTGAACAAAAATAAAAATAAAAACAAACCTGGAAACAAGCTGAGATGGGGAGCTTCCAGGAGAAATTGCCGACCGGAATCAATCAAACCGCCCCAGGAGGGCACATCCAAAGAAGCGCCCAAGCCTAGAAAACTCAATCCCGCTTCGGCAATGAGAACGGCTACAGCCTGAAACATTCCATGAACAGCCAGCAAACCCAGAATGTTCGGCTAGATATGTTTGCGGATTAAAAAAAAACCTCTTCCGCCGGAAGCTCTTGCGCTTAAAACAAATTCCTGTTTTTTAATTTTGCGAACCTCTCCCCGAACCAAACGGGCAAAACCGGCCCAGGTGGAAAAACTTAAAGCCAAAATCAGGTTACCGGTGGAGGGACCCATCATGGCCAGAAGAGCTAAAGCCAACAGGAATTTTGGGAAAGCCAAAGCCATATCTATCATTCCGGCAATCAGTTGATCCACCCATCCTCCAAACAGCCCGGCCAAAGTTCCCATAAGCAGTCCCACACACACACTGATAAAAACAACAACTCCTGTTACCGTAAGGCTGAGCCTTGCCCCGTGGAGAATTTTCACGAAGAGGTCCTGGCCATTTTCATCCAAACCAAAAAGATGAGGCCACCCCGGCTCCTGAAGTCCCAAAGGTAAATTCAAATCATGGGGATTATAGGGAAGAATCCAAGGCGCCAATACTGCACAGATTGTTAAGGCGCCAATAAAAATAAAACCAAAGTTTTTTATCATTTCAGGATTCCTTCATTTGCGGGTGAACAAGAGCGTAGAGTTTATCCGTTAAACGATTTGCAAAAATGTAGATGAGGGCCATTATCAAAACAACTCCCTGAATAAGAGGGTAGTCCCGTGTTGTGATAGCTTCAAAAAGAAGACTGCCCAGACCCGGGCGATCAAAAATAATTTCTATAATCACCGTTCCGGTTAAAAGGGCTCCTAATTGTAAGCCTGCTAAAGTGATAATAGGAATAAGAGCATTAAATAAAATATGCCGAAAATAGATTTTTGCCGGAGACAGCCCCTTGGCAAGAGCTGTTTTTACATACTCGGCGGAAATAACTTCCAGTATGGAAACTCTCGTCATCTTCATTAAAATGGCTCCCAGAGGCAGAGCCAGACTTATGGAGGGTAAAATCAAATAGGAAAATCCTCCTGTCCCCCCCACAGGAAGCAGGGGAAAGTGCAGGGCAAAAAGCCATATTAAAAGAGGAGCGGATACAAAGGCGGGAATGGAAAACAAGAAAACAGGGAACACATCAAACACTTTTTCCACCGGCTTCATCATTTTAACTGCGGAGACAACTCCCAGGGGTATTCCCCAAAGAAGAGCCAGGAAAAGAGAGAAAAGAGCCAGCCCCAAAGTGTGGGGGAACTGTTCACCCAGCAAGGCTGTTACCGGTTCCTGACGATGAAGGGATAGACCTAAGTCCAAACGAAAAAGGTTTTTCATAAAACTTCCATACTGTTGCAGGAGGGGTTGATTTAACCCTAATTCCGTTCGTAAAAGCTCTTTTTCCGCCTGATTAGCTCCCTCTTTTAGAATAAAATCCACCGGATCTCCCGGAACCAGATGAATTAAAATAAAAGTGAAGGAAGAAAGAGCCAGAATTAACAAGAGACCGATAACAAATTCCCTGAGAAGATTTTTCATACTTTGATTGTCTTAATCCTCCCCCCATTTGAGAAGAGTTTTTTTTGTTATTATTTGTGAGCTGCTATTTCATTCCAGGTAAAAGGCTCATTCAGTTTGGATGATCTGGAAAAATACAGGGGATATTTATATAATTTTATTGATCATATTTGAAAACTTACGAATTATGCTGATCCGGTTTGAATTTTAAGGTCCTTTAAATAAAGGAAATGCTTATTTTATATAAATGGAAAACCTCAAAGTTCAAATGGGATTGGTACAAATTTAAAACAAATTTTTATGTTATTGTTAAAATAATCTGAACTTTCAAACACGATCGGTATAAAATAAGATCAATAAAGGATTTGTTTTTATCTTAAAGGAAAATTTTAATAGTCAGCTTTGACGGTAACAGCGAGTATAACCGGAGACACCGATTTTAAGGAATTGAATATGAAGATAACACAGAGGAAAAGACCGCGACTTCTCTCTTTGACCCATCAGCGGCGGCAAAGGGGGCAAATGGCCATCTTTGTTGTTTTGGTTTTTCAGGTTCTCTTTGTGTTTTTTGCCATGACTTTAAATGTGGCTCTTGTGGTTCACGATAAAATCAATTTACAAAATTCCGTTGATCTGGCGGCTCTCTATGGAGCGCAAAAGCAGGCGGAGGTTTTAAATGTAATAGCTCATATTAATTTCCAGATGCGGCAGAACTTTAAACTGCTCACCTGGCGATACCGGATTTTAAGTTCTATAACATATTTACATGGTCCTTCTTTTGCAGGGGGAGAATATTGGTGCCCTTATGTGAATAATTCAGAACTTTCAGGAGGAAGAAGTTCTGGATCAAAACCGTATTGTTCGCGACCATGGAATAATAAGCCTCAATGTGTTCAAAGAATTTATCATGAATATTGCGATGCTAATTATTTTGTTTGTATCAGTGCAGCTATATGGGCCAGGGGAGAAGATTTAGATTCAGGCACAAATCACTGTAAACATTTGGAGACAGAGTTACAAGCTGTGGTGCCTTTTCCTATTGAACCGAATAACCCGTTAATGGGATTGGTTACTTCTCTATTGGATCAAAATTTGGCGTTGGGTAGGGAGCTTGCAAAAAAATGTGAAAAAGAAGGATTTTATAACTGGCTTATCACTCAAATGTTTTTAGGTCATTTCCGTTTGGATCAGAAAGACCGAAAGATAATGATTCGTGAAATTTATCAAAGAACCCTTCAACTGGGATTGGATCTGGATGGAAACTCCATACGAAAAGGAATGTTAGAAACCTTTCAAAAAAATCTCACCTACACCAATAGAACAAATTTTCAGAATAATACAGAGGCCCTTGAGGAGTTTCATTCCCCTCAAGGGAAGGAATTTAGTAGTTTTTTTACTCCCTTAAATGTTTTTCCTGTCCTGGAGTATTTGGATTTTCCAGGCGCTACTGGTTCTGATGATAGTAATTGTGGAAATAGTGAACGAACACCTCATTATCAATTACCAAAACTAGGGGTAACACCCTCTAATCCCGCTATTCAGCAGTTTGTAAATCAGTGGAGATGGCTTTTTGATTTAAGTACAGATCCTAGAACCAGAGGCAGTATTACTAGTCCTCCTCCTTCTGCCCTGCCGCCATCTCCTCCTAATATTTTCTTTACAGAAGATGCCCTTTTAGCTCCTCTCACTTTGGGTTATGAACGAACAGAGGAGATTTTTTATTACGGGGTTTCCGTAACAGTGAACTATGATAGCGCTTTCCCTTTGTTTTTCCCGGGTTTGTCGGGAGATGGAGATTTACAATTAAAGGCCAGCGCCCTGGCCAAGCCTTTTGGGGGTCGGATAGGACCTAAGAAAACGGATTTGGATCCTCTTATTAAAAAACCTATTCTCATTGATTCCGGTAATACCCATTTAGCTTCAGGTAATCCTTTTCTCTTAAAACCCAATTACTCCCGTTATCCGGGAGATAGATGGGGTTTAATTCACAAGGAAGCTCATCAACAGTATTATTTAAAAAAACCTTCCGGTCCCGGGTTTGGAATGCCTTCCCCTCCTCCTTTTGACATAATGCACTTCAGTCATCTCTATGGCGGGGATCCCCTGGCTTATAACAGGTCGGTGCCGCGTTTCCTTTTTGTCAGAATGATGGAGTTGATGGCTGTGGCTCCTGATTTGTACGATATGACTTACTACTCTCCCCTTAATCACTATATGACGGCTTACTTTCCCCGGATATGTCATTTATTTACAGGGAGCGATTGTCCCGAAGGTAACAGAGCCATTTCAATAGGCAATGTTACCGGTGGTGGAGTGACGGTGCAGGCTTTTCTCCGAGGGGATTTTGGTTTTCCCTATACACAAAAGTATTCTAATTTGAATAAAGATAAATTTGGTGTGTTATCTCCCTTAAGTTCTTTTTATTTTAATCTTGGAACAACAAATTTTGAGATTGCCCATCTACCTCAGTATCCAAGATATATAAATCAAAATGTGGCTCCCTGGCTGGTGAAAGATCCCGCGCATTTTTTAACGGCCTGGGTTCCAACAACAACGAAGGAACGGTATGAAAACTATGTTTTTCCGGAGGAAATTTTTGGAAAATGCCGAGCCGTTGCAAAGAAAGACGAGCCACTTCCCAGTGGCTGTGTCACCGGAGGGAGGGCTGGTTATTCGGTCAAACTTATTTCCTGTGAGATGGCAAGTGAGTTTCAACCCTCGCATACTCTTCCACCCTATGCCTGCCCTTAATTACATCAATTCGGTTTGAATTTTGAGATTTTCTATTTATATAAATTAGCCCTTCCTGAAGGAATATAGGGTTCAAAAATGAGTTCGGCTTTGACACAGTAGCGACCGCAGGTTGCTCTGTGGCAAAACGCATGTCTGAATTTTTGAACCCTATATTCCTTCAGGAAGGGTGTATTTTTCATTTTAAAAAACTCAAACACGATCGGTATATTGAGTTAGTTTTGAAAGAATTTTATCTTTTTCCAGGAGGAGCTTTATGGGGGTTTCTATGGGAACAAGTGAGGCCTTTCATTAGTGTATAGAGTCCAACAGTGAGTTCGGCTTTGACACAGTAGTGACTGCAAGTCGCTCTGTGGCAAAACGCCTATTT
>JAPOOY010000049.1 GCA_026713205.1 Bdellovibrionales bacterium | reverse complement strand
CTCTTCTCTTCTTTTAGCGCCTTTAATCCTTTCAAATGATTTTTATGTATACGGGAAGAGGCCTTCACTTCAATAGCCGTGTGCATATCCCCACAAATAAAGTCCACTTCATAGCCTGAAGAAGTCCTCCAATAATGGATGTCTAATTCGGGATTCTTATATTTTTTATAGTTCATTAATTCCATGAAAATGTAATGCTCAAAGCTTTTTCCAAAGGCTTCATTTCCGGAAAAAGGTTTTCTTTTTGAAAGGTAATTGGGAATACCAATATCAAAAAAATAAAATTTATCCGTTAAAATCATTCTGCGATGTTTAGATGCTCTCCAGGGTGAAAGCCGATATCCCAGAAAAGTATCATCTAAAATCTCAAAATAACCACGAACCACTTTAGCGCTTAAACCTGTTTCCCGGGCCATATTTGTATAATTTAAAAGTTCCGAGCTGGTAAGAGCCGCTACTCTTAAAAACTCCGTAAAAGCCGGAATGTTTCTTACTGAAGCTTCCGAAGCGATCTCCTCCCTTAAATAATCTGAAACATAAGCCCTTAGATCTTTTATGGGAGAGGAAGAGACAAAGTGAGGAGGCAAAAGTCCGGTGTTTAAAACTTTTTCCAGCACAAAGTCCTTTGTTTCATAGAAAGATAAAGGAGACATTTCAAACCGCCAGGCTCTTCCGGCTAAAAGATTGGAATGAGTGCGTTTAAGTTTTCTGGCGCTGGAGCCGGTTAAAAGAAAAGAGGCTGATTTATTTTCAATGAGCCAATGGATTTCATCTAACAAAGCCGGTATCTTCTGGATTTCATCAATGACAGTGAGCTGCCCTTTCCATCTCTCTCTTAACAAGGCTGGACGGCTGGCATATTCAAAATAAATATCTGTCTTTAGGAGATCAATAAAATGATGCTCCGATTTTAAAAAACAATGTTTAAGCCAGTAAGTTTTTCCCACTCGCCGAGGCCCCCATAGGAAAGCGGACTGACCCTTTGGTAGAGATATCTGAAGATATCTTTTGATAATTTGCCCCATAAAGGCATTTTATCCTGATAATTTATCCTTTACAAGCAAAATCACATGGCTGATTCCTAAAAAAACCTCCTTGAATCTGATGATATTCATAAAAAATTCTATTGTTTTTAGAAATGATTCTGAGGCCTGAAAGCATCCTCTCAAACACAACCTGTGTAACAGAAAATTTCAAAACTCAAATAAGGAATACTCAGGATAATATTTGTCGTCCTCAGAAATTCGGGTTTGTTTTGGCTACAACTTAGAAAAAGGGTAGCTTCCTTTATTAGATGTCGTTTCCGCAAAAATTGAAAATCCAGTTATGAAACCAAATATACCAATCGTGTTTGAATTTTTTCTGTTTTTATTTAAGAGACATAGGCCCTTTATAACAGACTATAGGGGTCAAAAATGAGTTCGACTTTGACACAGATGCGGCTGAAAGTCGCTCTGTGGCGAAACGCATGTTTGAATTTTTGACCCCTATAGTCTGTTATAAAGGGTGTAAGTATTTTTTCTTATAAAGAACCGGAAATTTTCAAACAGAAGGAGTATAATATAGGACTCTATTGAACATTTTACTTCTCTTCTATTTTTAAGAAGACTTCTTTTTCTTTTTGGCTGTTGGTGGTTTTTTTACTGGGGCTTCCTTAATCCGTTTTACATTGGAGCGATCGATCAATCCCTCTCGTTTTTGAATGCCTTCCTTTTTATCAAAATGGGTTTGCATCCTTACACTTTTAACTCTTACTTTTTTTTGAGAGGGATCAAAGCCTAAGACAACACCTTGCCGACCTTTATCACTGCCTGTGATAACCAATACTTCATCCCCTACTTTAAGTTTTTTCTTCACTGAGCCTCCTTCTTTTCGGTTTGCTTTGATGAAGCCTTTTTTACAGAAGGATTTGAGGTCTTTTTCAAAATCTTCTTTTTGACCTCTAAAGCTCTGGGAGATAGTGTTTGATTCGGCTGTCGCACAATAAACACATCAAAATCCCCTGCTTTATCAATAGCCCGAATGGTACTCACGGCAACCTTTAGCCGAACATATTTGTTAAGTTGAAAACTGAAAAACCTTTTTCTTTGAATATTGGGAAAGGCTCGGGATTTTGTCTTAATGTTGGAATGACTCACCAGATTTTTAACCACCGGCCCTTTTCCCGTTAATTCACACTGAGACATGATTTGCTCCTTTTAAAATCCGCTGACTAAAGACCCGTCTCCTCTCTTTACTAATGAACCTGGAGAAAACAAGAGGTGTATAGTTCCAATCACCTCTTTTTCTGCTTTAATATTGCGGTAAGGTGAAATTCTTTTAACAGGTTTAAAAGATTTTGACAAATAAATTTCAAAAAATCTTGATTTACCGGCATTCTTTAAGTATAAAAATCAGGCAAAGAGGTTTTTTATGAAATTTTTTGGAAAAGCGCCCACTCGGCAAAAACAAACAAAACATCTGAACTTTGACTATAAGGACCCCCTTGCTCTATACAGCTTTATAGAAGGAGGCAAAATCACTCCGGCCCGGGTTACCAATTTAAGCCATACCCGTCAAAAAGCTCTCTGTAACGCAATAAAAAAGGCCCGCTCCATTGGTCTGCTGCCCTCAAGCCATCAAACCTTTGATGATTTCAGCCGACCGGAACCTATTTCCCCGAAACCTTTTAATTATAAATAGTGCTGAAAACCCGCTTTTTTGACCTGGGCTTGTATAACGCGCCATTTCAACTTCTATCTAAACAGAATCCGGAGATATGACCTGCAACCCTGTCCATTCTGTTTTTCCGTTCACACGAACAATCCCTCCCTCAAGACAAAAATCCCTCTCCTGAATATGAGTGAGTTGTCCTTTACCGGACTGAATGGTTATTTTCCATTCCAACGGGTTAAGACCAAATTTTTTAAGTTTTAACAAAAGCAACTTTTTGGCTTTCATTTCCCACCTCCTTTTTTATGAAGGAAATGTCCTGAAAACGAGACAAAATCAAAGTTCAACTGTCTGTATGAAAACGAATTTCAATCCTTTTGACAGCTCCTCTGTTTTAGCAGTTGTTTCCGAACACCTCCTGAAAAAGAAAAAGCAAGGCATCCGCCAGATAAGAAGGATGAAAACGGGTGGAATTCTTCTTCTATTTCTCTAAAAATTTCGGATTTCGGATTTTTATAGAAATGTGCGCTGAAAATAGGGATTTTTACCTAAATAAGATGCAATAACCTGATTTTATACTTATAATGATATTGAAAACTTTACTGTACACAAAGGAGGAATTATGGCCCCGTCTTTTTGGCAAATCCTGATTGTGGTTTTAATCGTGCTTTTCATTTTTGGTCCAAAAAAAATTCCAGGTCTTGGCAAATCCCTTGGGGAAGCCATTCGCGATTTTAGGAAAGGCTTAAAGGACGAGAAAGAGGACACAAAAACAGCCGACCAATCAAATAAGATGAAAGAGGTTGAACCGGCGGAAAAGGAAACTTCCTAAATCATACCGATCGCGTTTAAAATTTTAGGTTATACCGATCGTGTTTGAAATTTTCCGGTTTTTATTTAAAAAACATAAGCCCTTTATAACAGCCTCCAGGGGTCAAAAATGAGTTCGGCTTTGACACAGATGCGGCTATCAGCCGCTTTGTGGCAAAACGCATGTTTGAACTTTTGACCCCTATAGTCTGTGTATAAAGGGTGTAAGTATTTTTTCTTATGAAGAACCGGAAATTTTCAAACCGGAGGAGTATATCTTAACAATAACAGATGGCATTTTTAAATTTAGGTTCATGAATTTTCAAACACGCTCGGTATAGGGTTCCTTAAAAGAGAATGTTTTAGCTTTTATCGGAATTATCTTCTGAAACGGTGTTTGATTCTGAGGTTTGCTCTGTAGCTGACTCTTGTGAATCTGGCGATTCTTCTCCTACACTTTTATCTTCATCTTTTACAGTTTCTGTTGCGTGCTGTTTCTTCTCGCCTTCTGTTGAAGAGGTGTCTCCGG
>JAPOOY010000288.1 GCA_026713205.1 Bdellovibrionales bacterium | reverse complement strand
AGTAAATCCGCCGCTCTTTTTCCCTAGTATAACCGCCTAAAACCTCTACTAGCCAGAGTATCCCGTAAAGATTTTATAAAAAAAAGCTTTATTTTATTATATATTGATTTTATAGTAGAAAATAACGAAGGAAAAATAATGAGACAAATTATTATTAAACCAGGGGAAGATGGATTCTGGCTTGCTGAATGTCCTAGTTTACCCGGTTGCATTAGCCAAGGCCAATCCAAAAAAGAAGCTATAAAAAATATCCAAGAAGCTGTTGAAGGGTATATTGAAGTTTTACAACAAGATGGGGAACCTATACCTGAAGATAATATGGAATCTGTTATTGTAGCAATATGAGCAAACTCCCAGTTCTTTCTGGCAAAGAGTGTATTGAAATACTTAAGAAGCATGGATTTGAGTTTCGCAGGCAGAAGGGAAGTCATATCATTTTACGACATGATTCCTCTAAAATAATTCTTACAGTACCTAATCATAAAGAACTTGATAGAGGAACATTAAGAGCTATTATCAGGCAGTCAGGATTAGATTTAAAAGAGTTCTTATAATTGTCTTACGATCTTCTTCTGAAAATGCAAAAGCAGGCTTTCGCCTGCTCGCACCCACCAGTCAAAACGAGTGGGGATGTCATTTACCTATTATCAAGGTTTTTAATTATTTGTCAATAGCTGTATGAAAAGAGTCATTTAGTATTGAAATAAGAAATTTCCCGTAAAGATTTGTTAGAAAGGGTGTAAGTATTTTTGCTTACGAAGAATCGGAAAATTTCAAACCGGAGGAGTATAATTTAAAAAAACACTAAGTGAAAAAAATCTTTGAGCAAGTTTTCAAAAGTGTGATTGTGTAGGGAGTTATGAAGGGGAGCATTTCCCTGAGTTACAGGAAACATAGAGTTCCAGTAGCTGATGTTTCATCGTGAAACCGTTTTCTTTTACAATTCGTTTAAGTATCTTTTCTATCGTTTTATTTTTAAATTCAATGATCTTTCCGCATTGTACACAGGCAATGTGGTAATGCAGTTTTTTTGATTGAAGCTCATACCGGGAGGAGGCATTTCCCATGGAAATTTCAGACACCACGCTTTTTTCTGTCAGCCTTTTTAAAAAACGGTAAATTGTGGCAAAACCGATCTGTGGATAATGTTTTTTGACTTCATCTAAAATATCCTGAGCTGTCATGTGAACCCGTGATCCGGTATTGAGCACCTTTAATATGGAAAGCCTTTGGTTTGTGACTTTCAAGCCGCATTGTCTTAAAATAGCCAGCAAAGCCTCATCACTCAGGGTTTCTCTGGGTTCAATGAGGATATCTTTTTTGTTTCCAATGGGAAGGTAGGTTTTTTCAGGAATCATGAAGAAAATTTAAGCCGGTTTTTGCATGAGGTCAATAAAAATAATAATCATTTTCATTTATGATTTTTCGGGTCAGGGAGACATATACGATTCGGCTTGAGTTTTGCGGGTCAGGAAGTCAGGGGGATTTTCTGGCAAGTATAACAGGAAGACTTATCTCCAGGATAAGAAACTGTTTTTATTGATTTTAACAGGCTGTTTTATAGCCTCCTTCTAACCATAAGGCTGGTAAAAGGTCTTGTTTTTTGCCGGTTTTCCCGTTTTTTAGGTTTATGTTTGCTATACTTTTTAATTAGAAAATAGAGTTCTTTAAAAGGACGGCTTGGCAAATATGAGGAAAAGGCTATGAGAACCAGTTTCAGACAAAACAAGGATGTGTTTGTTATAGACATTGAAGGCAATCTGGACATTAATGGCGTGGATCATCTGAAACATCTTTTCAACCGTAATTTAAACCAAAAGAAAATCGTATTTAATTTAAGCTCCCTATCCTTTGTTGGCTCTCTGGGAATATCTGATTTTTCAAAAGCCCTTACGGATTTAAAGCATAACAATAATGAATTTAAAATCTGTGGCGCAAGTTCTGAATTTGAAAAAATCTTTTCAAATGAAGGACTGGATTTTGCCATGTGCGCCTGTGAAGAGGATGCTATGGCTTCTTTTTCTGATGAGGATCAAAAACCTCCCTTTTCATTTGAATAAAGTCTTTTTCTGTTTTTAAGTTTGATCCATTCTCCAGTCTTACTGATCCGGTTTGAGATTTGCGGTTTTTCAGATGACAGAAAGATTACACCCTTCATTAAGAGAAGAGAAGAGCCAAAAGTTCAAACATGCGTTTTGCCACAGAGCAACCTTCGGTCGCTATTGTGTCAAAGCCGAACTCACTTTTGGCCCTTCTCTTCTCTTAATGAAGGGCTAATTTTATGTAAGTGGAAAACCGTAAAATTTAAGCTGAATCAGTTTATCTACTTCGGCGCCGAAGTTGGAAGAAAATGACAATATTTTGGAGAGTTCAGTTGAGGACGCACTTATAGGTATAAAATTAATATGAGAAAAGATCAGACTTTAAACCGGAACATTAAATTCGCGAAGGCATTCGTTCAGAGAGATTTTTTTATTAGTTGATTCGGATCTTTTCCCAATAATAAGAGCGCAGGGCACCTGGTACTCTCCGGCGGGGAATTGTTTACTTCGGCTCCCGGGGATAACAACAGAATTTTCCGGAACTTCCCCTTTAAGGGTTTGAACTTCCGTACCACAGACATCCAGGATGGGTGTGCTGGCCGTGATCACTGTTCCGGCTCCAATAACCGCTCCCGATTTAACCTGAACCCCCTCCACAATAATAGATCGGCTTCCTAAGAAAACATCATCTTCAATAATGACAGGGCGGGCCTGAACCGGCTCCAGAACGCCACCTAAGCCCACTCCACCGGAAACATGAACTCTCGCTCCCACCTGAGCGCAGGAGCCCACCGTGGCCCAAGTGTCAATGAGGGCGCCTTCTCCCACATAAGCGCCTATATTGATATAGGAGGGCATGAGAACGGAGTTTTTTTCCACAAAAGCCCCTTTCCTCACAAGGGCTTGGGGAACCACACGCACCCCTTCTTTTCCCGTCCATTTTTTTAAGGGAACTTTATCAAAAAAATTAAAATCCCCCGCTTGAAAAGGTCTCATTTTTTCCATTCGGAAATAAAGGAGGATGGCCTCCTTAACCCATTCATTAACCTGCCATCCGGTCTCTTTTTTTTCACAGATACGAACTTTGCCTTCGTCCAAGGCGGAAAGAGTGGACAGCACAGCGGTTTTCAGTTCCTCATTAAAGGAAGTGGTTTTTTCCGTAAAAGCCTGGTGGATTAAAGTGGAGTTCATTAAGTTGCGCCTCAGTTTATATCAATCCGGTTTGAATTTTGCGGTTTTTTGTTTACATAAAGTTAGCCCTCCATTAAGAGAATATGAGGGTCAAAAGTGAGTTCGGCTTTGACACAAGAGCGGCTACCAGCCGCTTTGTGGCAAAACGCATGTCTGAACTTTTGACCCTCATATTCTCTTAATGGAGGGTGTAAGTATTCTTTCATCTGAAAAACCGCAAAATTCAAACCGGACCAGTATAACTCACCATTTTGTTGAAGAACTGTCAACCAACGGAAAACTTTATAAGAGTACCAATCTGTTGTATATAGAGTTCCTGAAAATTTGAACCCTAATCGTTATTAAAACTCAATGGGAAGATTATCTTAATTTTTAGAGAGGGTGGTTATCGCCACTGTATGGGTTGATCGCTTCCCCCGGAAGAGCCGCCTGGCGTGGAAATTGGAGTATGAGTGGGAGCGCCTGGAGTAGTAGAACCACCAGGGATCCAACAGACACCTGCTCCCCCCGGGCTACCAGCCCCTCGGGTGCATTGCCACCTGTCCTGGCTGCCTCCTATATTAATACCAGCATTAATACCGGCTGAACCTCCAACATTAATGCCGGAGGTCGT
>JAPOOY010000051.1 GCA_026713205.1 Bdellovibrionales bacterium | reverse complement strand
TTCCCCCCTCCGATGACAACCCCAATTTGAATACCTAAGTCTTTAACCGCTTTTAGATCTTCCGCCACCTGCTTGAACATAAGGCTGCTTAAGCCAAAGCCCTTATCACCGGCCAAGATCTCCCCACTGATCTTCAGCAGAATCCTTTTATAAATGGCTTTATCAGGCAAGATACACCTATGATGATTCCTCTCCCAAAGCAAACCGAACAAAACGGCGAATCACAATATTCTCTCCCACTTTAGCGGAAAGCTGACTTAAGGCCACACCCACCGTTTCCTTTGGCCCTTCTTGATTTTGCCGAACAAACTCCTGATTGAGGAGACAAACTGTCTCCAACCACTTTTTATAAAGTCCGGCTGAAATACGCTCTTTTACTTTTGGATCCTTGCTTTTTTTCTCAGCCTGCTCACTAAAGAGATTCTTTTCTTTTTCCACCAATTCGGCAGGAACATCCTCCTCCTTAATATAGGAAGGACTCATGGCCGCAATGTGAAGCCTTAGATCCCGAACAAAATCCTGAAAATCCGTATTCCGAGCCACAAAGTCCGTTTCAGAATTTACTTCAAGCAACACACCAATGCGACCCGCTCCATGAATATAAGAGGCCACAACTCCTTCCTTGGCTTTTCGGCCGGACTTTTTTAAAGCCTGATTTAAATTATTTTTTCTCAACCATAAAACCGCCTGATCCAAATCATTGCTTGATTCCTGCAGGGCTTTTTTACAATGCATAATCCCCGCGCCGGTCTTACTTCTTAATTCTTTAACTTTTTCGGCCACTGAAGACATGTTCAGTTTTTTTCCTGTTTTTCATCAGGTGAAGATGATTGCTCAGCAGGTGAGTTATTGGTGACTTTGGAGACTGCCTCTGAAGAGGAAGAAGAACCCTCCTCCTTTTCCGGCGAGGTTTCTTCATCAGATCCCGTTTTGGAAGCTTCCAATTCCAATTTAATCTCCACATCTTCCGCTGTTCCCGCGGCAACCAGTTTGCGGCTTCGGCTCACTGTAACAACGGCCGGACCTTCTTCCTTCTGAGAGGATGTCTCTGTCTGAGCCATTGCCGTATCCGATATTCCCTGACTTGTCCGAAGACTTTTTTCCCATTTAGCCCGTCCTCTCTGACAAGCTTCAGAAGCCAGTTTGGAAAATAGTTGAATGGATCGCACGGCATCATCATTTCCGGGGATAGGATAATCAACAAGGGAAGGGTCACAATTTGTATCCACCAAGGCCACAACGGGAATATGTAATTTTCTGGCCTCACTCACAGCAATTCTTTCTTTTTTCATATCAATAACAAACAGGGCCGCTGGCGCGTCCTTCATTTCTTTTATGCCATTTAAATATTCCTGAAGTTTTTCATATTCTTTCTCAATTTTGTTTCGCTCTTTTCGGGAATAACGATCCAGGTCAAACCGTGTTTTCATCTGCTGTATTTTTTTCATGCGATCAATACTGATTTTGATGGTTTGAAAATTAGTGAGAGTTCCTCCCAACCATCGCTTTATAACATAAAACTGCCCGCTGTCCTCAGCCGTCTTTTTAATGCTTTCAGTGGCCTGGGGTTTTGTTCCCACGAAGATCACCCGCCCCCCCTGAGCTGTCACGCCTTCCATAAACTCCATGGCCTTTTTGGCATAAAAGAGGGTTTTTTGCAGGTTGATGATATGAATCCCTCCCCGCTCCGCATAAACATAGGGCTTCATCTTGGGATTCCATTTCTGCGCCTCATGGCCAAAATGAACCCCGGCGGAAATCATATTCTGAAGATTTAATTCTGACATAACTTTAGTCCGTTACCCCATGTATCACAATTCCAAGGGAAAAAGCAAGCCTCTTTTTGAAAGGCTCTTCAAACTTAGGAAGGGTCACTCATCCATCACAAGAAGGCCCGGCTCTTCTATTTTAATGGCACAGGCTTTAAGAAAACGGGCGGCGCAGGCCCCATCAATAAACCGGTGATCACAGGTGAGGGAAAAATTCATATAAGGGGTTTCCTCCCATTCTCCTGTGCTTTGATTACGGGCCGGTTGGTGATAAATGCGATAGATTCCAAAAATGGCCGCCTGAGGGGGGTGGATAATAGGTGTGCCGGCAATTCCCCCAAGGCTTCCCAAGTTAGTGAAAGTGAAAGTGCCGCCCTGTAAATCCTCCCTTTGAATTGTGCCCGTACGAGCCTGCTCCCCAAGAGTTTCCAACTCCTTTGCAATCTCCACCAGGGATTTTGTCTGCGCATCCCGAATTACAGGAACGACCAAACCTTTTTCCGTATCCACGGCAAAACCAAAATGACAGGATTCAGAATAAACAATCTCTTTGGCCTCCTCGTCGTAATAACTGTTAATCACAGGGAATTTTTTTAAGGCGGACAAAGCCGCTTTCATAATGAAAGGAAGGTAAGTGATTTTAACACCCTGTTTCGCTCCCTGTTCCTTAAGCTCCGTTCGGATTTTCACAAGCTGGCTGACTTCCGCCCGCTCCATAATGGTGAAATGGGGAATGGTCTGCTTGGAATAAGTCATGGTTTCAAACATAATTCTTTTAATACCCCTAAGCGGTTCCCTCCCGGCTTCAACGACCTGGCTTTTAAGCGGGGGAGAAGAAGTTGCGGCTATGGGTGATTTTAAAGCGGATTTCACATGGCCGACCAAATCCTCCCGTGTCACCTGCCCTTCTGAACCGGAAGCGCTCACACGGCTTAAATCAATATCTAATTCCTGAGCCAGGCGGCGCGTTGCGGGAACAGCTAAAACAATATTCTCTTTGTTAGGGGATGATGCAGAAGCTTCTGTTTTAGCTTTAACAGGCGGCTTACTTTCCTTATCAGGCTGTTCAGGGATGGATGTGTCCTTACCGGAAGATATCCCTTTGTTTTCCTTTCCGACATTTTTTTCAGAAGAAGACCTGATCACCTTTTCCCCAGCCTGATCAAAAGCCCCTCCTTCCGTTTCCAAAAGAAAGAGCACCTGCCCCACGGCCACCATATCCCCTTCCTTGGCTTTAATTTCCTTAATGGTCCCTTCCAGGAAACTGGGGATTTCCATAGAGGCCTTGTCTGTCATCACCTCCAGGAGAACCTGATCCATAACCACCTGATCGCCAGGGGAAACCCTAATTTTAACCAGCTCTCCCTCTGTCACTCCCTCACCTAAATCGGGCAGTTTAATTTCCTTTAAGCTCACCGGCTTTCCTCCTTTGTCTTTCAATAAGGGATCTCATAAAAAACTCTCCGGCCCGATAAGAACTTCTCACCAATGGGCCACTGGCGCAATAAAGAAATCCCATAGCTTCGGCTTGATATTTCCAATTCTCAAATTCCTCCGGGGAGATGTATTTCTGTACGGGTAAATGCCTTTGAGCCGGTCTGAGATACTGTCCGAAAGTGATCACATCACACCCTACGGCCCTTAAATCCTTTAAGGTTTCCAGAACTTCCGCTTTTGTTTCTCCAAGTCCTAACATCAGGGAAGATTTTGTGTAAATGGAGGAAGCTTGTTTTTTCACCCACTCCAAAACCTTGAGAGACTGATCATATCCCGCTCTGGGGTCTCTCACCGTGGGAGTGAGTCGTCTGACTGTTTCCACATTATGAGCAAAAACCTCCGGCCCCGCCTGGATGATTAAATCCAAACAGTCCTTTCTCCCGCTAAAATCCGGGGTGAGGACCTCCACCAAAAGATGAGGAGCCTTTTTTTTAATATGGGAAACGGTTTTGGCAAAATGCCCCGCCCCCTCGTCAGGCAAATCATCTCTGTCCACACTTGTGAGGACAACATAGTTTAATTGCAGTTGCGCTATGGCCTGAGCGGTGTTTTCCGGCTCCTTTTCATCCAACCGGCCACGGGGATGTCCTGTTTTCACATTACAAAACCGACAGCCTCTGGTGCAAAGATCACCCATCAGCATAATGGTTGCTGTGCCGCCATTCCAACATTCCCCCATATTAGGACAGCGGGCCTCTCTGCAAACAGTGGCTAAATTCAAGCTGTTAAGAAGATTATTGACTTTATGATATGTAGCGCCAGAAGGCAGCTTGGCCCTTAGCCAGTCCGGCTTATGTGTTTGAGGTTTCATGGTAACAATTAAACTCTCAAATTTTTTGACTTTCGTGAAGACCTTTACTCTAATTCATTGGTTTCTGACATTCTGCGCTAACTCTGTTGAAAATATTTCAAAAAAACCCACAGCATGAATAGCCGCAATTTTACTTTTTCTTGGTTATTAGCCTGAAAGTGCAGGTGATCTCATCTTTCTGTAAGTGTGGATTTGTTTTTTATTTCTTATGAGAGTGACTCTTTCAGTTCATTGATTTTCTCTTCAGAAAGCCCTGTGACCTTAGATATAAGAGATGTTTCCGCTCCGTGTTTTAGCATTTTTATAGCCCAACCTTCCTTAATCCCCTGCTTAAATCCTATCTCAAATCCCCTATTGAAACTGTCACGCTCTCTGGCCTTTTGATCCTTCCAGGCTTTTTCCCGCGCCTCTTCCACAAGGAGCAATGCCTCTTCCCTTGATAATTCCTTTAAACGAAACATGGACTTTTTCATTTTCTATGAAAGTCCCCTCAATTTACTAATCTCTTCCTCAGACAAACCCGTAAACTTGGAAAGCAAAGATATCTCCATTCCATTTTTTAGCATACTTATAATCAAACTTCTTCTTTCTGCCACTTTACCTCTGTTGAAGCTGTCGCGCTCTCTGGCCTTTTGATCCTTCCAGGCCTTTTCCCGCGCCTCTTCCACAAGACGCAAACCCTCTTCCCTTGATAATTCCTTTAAATGAAACATGGCCCTCTTCATCTCTTCCCCCCTTGCAGACAACTCCTTTACCTCACGCTCACCCATGCGTTTGGATTCCTTTAAAAGATAACACCACTCCTCCCTCAAATCAACCAGATCCGATGGCTCCCTCTTCCTGAATTTGCTCAACTCCACCGTTACAAATCGCAAATCTTTGTTAAAATAAAAATAAGGAACTTCATCCGAACGAATGGAAAAGGAAGTGTAAAATTTTTTTGTTTCAGAAAATAAATTAAAGGTACTGAAAATCAAGGAATAAGCGGGACAGAGGGTTTTATATTGTTCTCCCGTTTTTATTTGAGAGCCGTAGTTTTTGGCCCAGTAAAGAAGAATCCTCTGTGTGAAGCCTTTATGAGGGAAGGCTTGCATTTCCACATTTACAAATTCGCCGGTGTCTAACTGAACTCTTAGGTCCATGAGGGAGCTTTTTTCTTCAGAGCTAAGGGAAGGGATGAGGGAATCAAGGATGGTAATATCTTTTATGGAGGAGTTTTGTGGGAGGGGGAGGAAGGCTTTGAGGAGAGACTTAAGTAGATTTCTATTGAGTTTAAAGTAATTTTTAAACATGAGGTCCTGTGTGAGATTTAAGAACAGAGAACGAGGTTTTGTTATTTGATTCATAAAATCTCCTTTGTAGGTGAAATGAGATGCGGAATATAGAAAACTATCAGCAAAAATAGTTGGCAGGATTCAGCGGGTTATGGGGAAGTTCCTGGAGATTTTTATTGAAGTTTGTTCGGAAATCGAAATTTTTCATCCAATCAATCGTTTTTTCCAAGCCCTTCTCAAAGGACTTTCCTTTCTCAAAAATCGGAAATTTCGTCAGCTGAAATTTGAGAGGGATTACCTAAAAAGCCCCTCTCCCCTACCCTCTCTTTTTCTTTATCCAAAAGGGTGAAAAAGCTGTAAATGATTAAAATCATTTGAATTTATGATAAGAAAAAAGTTTAAAACTTCGTCAAAAAAAGATAGGCGTGGAAAAATAAAAAATTCCGGACTTGCGGGTAAAGCAAGCCCTACCCTATAATTTTCAAATTTTTTGGTCATTCTCTCTGAAACTTCTTCTTATTAAAGGGAAAACCGCCCTAAACCTAAACCAAATCCCCGATAACTTTCATTATGTTACATAAGAAAGTGTCGGAAACAGCGCAAAGCGCACAGAAAAAAACAAAAAGCCACAGAAACAAAGGTTTCTCATTGATTGAGCTTTTGGTGACAGTGGGAATTATCGGCATATTGGCCAGTGTGGCCATCCCCGCCTACAACAAGTACCGGCAAAATGCCGTTGAAGGAGCCGTTGAAGCGGAAGCCCAAAACATGATGAAGGCTTTTGAGGCCTGTCTTGCTGCGGGAACAGCTATTAACACTTGTGGGACTAATAACATTAATAATGTCCTTGCCACAGCTTGTGTAACTCAAGCAACGGCGGTAAAGGCGACAACGGCGGTTACAAATCAATGCTACTTTTCCCAAAAGGCTACAACCGGCCGATCCTGTTATGGAGTCATCAAGAAGACGGGTGGTTATGTGGCCGCTCATTGCAAGGATTACAATCCCCTCAACGGGAAAGTTACAACAAAAGAAGACGCTCAAGTGATGGGTCACGCGACAGCCCTTAGCGGAAGCGCCTGTGCTGCCACCGGAGCTTGTTTATAGACTGTGTTGATAGTTCCAACCCCATCTACAACTGACAAAACCGCCGGTCTTACTCACCGGCGGTTTCCTTTTGTGGTGTTTATGGCTCTTTCCGGATTTTCCGTCCTTATATGGCATGAAACAAGGCTTTACAAGAAGGAAAAATTTGAACATT
>JAPOOY010000116.1 GCA_026713205.1 Bdellovibrionales bacterium | reverse complement strand
ACCCTTTCTAACAGACTCTAGGGGTCAAAAATTCAAACATGCGTTTTGCCACAGAGCGACTTTTAGTCGCATCTGTGTCAAAGCCGAACTCATTTTTGACCCCTAGAGTCTGTTAGAAAGGGCCTGTGTCTTTTAAATAAAAACCGGAAAATTTCAAACCCGATCGGTATAACAGAAACTTTCAAAACTTGAACAGGAGGAGCGTAAATGTCATCTCAAAAGCCCTAAGCGTGAAAAAATTATTTTCCCGGAGAGAGTTTTAAAATGCGATCTTTTACTTCCATGATTAAAACAGTTTGATCTCTTAAGGATTTTACAGGACCGGCAAATTGATTGGCTTGGAATAGGATATTTTGACGAATATCCAATGCTCCTGTTTTTTTCTGTACGGCTTTTATAATATTATTCTCTCCAAAGCTTGTTCCCTTAGAGTTTTTCCTTTGTAAAAGCCCTGGTGAACAGAGAATAAAGCAATCTTTCGGATTTAATTCAATCGTCTGGCTTTTGAAAGATTGTTTATTTGGTTTTTGCGTTTTTAAAGAAGAGGATGTGGTTTTGAGAGTTTGCAAAGTTGTAAAAGAAGATTCCTTTTTATTTCCGGCCTTTCGGATTCCTGCGAAGATATCTCCCTTTAAACAGTAATTCAGCGTAAAATCCTTCCGGTTTACAATGCCATAAAAGAGATGGAAGGTGTCCGTATGAGATTGAGAGAGAGACTTAAAGGTTTCCAAAAAGTAATCTGTGGATTTGGAATGTTTCTTAAGGGAAGGAACTGATTTTAAAAATAAAGATAGAAAAACGGAAGTGAGAGAATAACTGCTGCAACTGGAAAGGAGGATTCCAAATTGAAGGGGATTGTTCAGTTGAATCACATCAAAAAAATCTCCACTGATGCCGGTTTTTGTAGCTGTGAATTTATAGCTGAACTTAAAATGGGGAATCTTGGGAAGATGAGAGGGAAGAAGACTTTTGTGGATATTTCTTATAAGGGCCTTGCCTTCTTGCAGATCTGTTAGAATTTGTTTCACCCTTTGGTTGGAATCTTTTAAAGTCTGTTCATATTTTTTTAAGGCCATTTCTTTTTGTTTTAAAGACTTTTCCAGGGACTTGATTTTTATAAGAAGAGAAGAGTTTGAAACGGTCATTTTAACAGCCTTATCATTCAGGGGTGGGAGAAAAAACATCAAACCGGACAGCTCGTCCGGAAAAGGAACAAAGCAGAGGGCCTCGGAAAGGCTTTTCCCGTTTTCCTCTTTTTACAACGATTCTTTTTTGACTTTTTTTTAAAGCCTCTTCAAATAAGGCTGAAGTTTGTTCCGGCGAAGAGCGGGTGATCTGTTGTAATATCCAAAGATTTTTCCCGCTGGCGGATTTTTTATTGATTTGAAACATAGGGTCCATATAAATCACATCCGGTTTCTTTTCTTTTATAGTTTTCAGGTAACGGAGGCTGTCATCAAGAATAAAATTTAAATTTCCTGGCCCTGTTTCAGGGTTTTTGTTTAAAAAATCCAGGAACATGAAGACCAATTCATTTTTTTCAATGGCTGTGACTTCACATCCCAGCTTTGCCAAAAGCCAGGCGTCCTGTCCCCATCCGGCGGTAATATCCAGAATTTTTAAAGGATGCCCTTTATATCCAATGGCTTTTCTTAAGGGCTGATTGGGCTTTAAGGGGATGAGCTTTGACATTTCCAGGGAAAAAGCTTTTCCGAAACCTGTATGAAGAACAGGTTGTCCCGTATTTTTTCTTTCCAGTTTCCAGTGAGAAGGGAGGGTGTCAGTTAAGGGCATTTTATACCAATCATATTTGAAAAATCACACATTCAATTTAAAACGAGGCCTGTTAAATAATCCAAAATTTCTTTTTCTTTCTCATTTTTTAGGTTATTTAATTTATCTCTTTGTCTTTGATATTTCTTTTTACATTTTTGTGAACAAAAATTATGTAAAAATGGTTCCTCTTCAGGAACAAAAAGTAAAGGACAACAAACACATTTTTTAAATCCAGCTGTTTTATAAGCCTCTTCATAAGTAACAGCGTGACCAGCAGAAAGGAAAAAGAAGATTAATTTTAACATTTATTTTTAAGAAGTAATCCTAACAAGTGGACTAAAGTATATAAAACCCGAATTTTCAAATCGGACCCTTTTAGCTATTTGATAGCCCATACTTCCATTTCCACCAGGGACCCTTTTGGCAGAGCGGAGACTTCCACACAGGAACGGGCGGGTTTGTGATCCTTAAAGTAAGAGCTATATATTTCATTAAAAGAATGAAAAGAATCCATATCCGTTAGAAAAACAGTGGTCTTGATCACATCTTCCCACCGCATTTTTTCAGCCGATAAAACAGCCTGAACATTTTGGAAAACTTGCTCTGTTTGTTTCTCCACATCAGAACCAACAATTTGGGAGGTTTCCGGATCCAAAGGAATTTGTCCGGAACAAACCAGAAGCCTGGCTCCATGGAGAAGTATTTTAACAGCCTGAGAGTAGGGCCCCACAGGCTCAGGAGCTTTGGGTGTATAAACCGGCTTTATTCGTGAGAATGTTTTTTTCAGTTTCTGTAGAAAATTGGGAGATTTTTTAGAGGACAGAGTTGGCATTTGAGCTGAGTGTAGAGGCTTATAGAAATAAGGTCAATTTAGGATATTGCATAGAACAAAAAGGAATTGAGCTTCATTTTCTAAAAGGGATGTCTTTATAAGAGTCGCAGTAATGCCTAGCCAGCTCTCCCAGAGGATTTGCTTTTTTTACAGTGATTATTTCATTATTATACAAACGATAAATGGCAACAAAGGTAGGAATCTTAAGCTTTTTAAGGCATATTCTTATTTGTGATTGGGAGGCTGTAGTTTTTTAAGTTTCCGATTTAAAAAGGCAAAGTGACATAATTTAACGGCTCCTGTGCCCATACTAAGTAACCCTGCCATTAAAGTTCCTTTTGCTGCTCCTCTCATTGTACTGTCAAATTGTTCTAGTCCTCCCAAAGCTTCCACTCCGAAAAGCGAACCAAAAAATATTCCTAATCCTGCATATAGCCAAAGCAGACTTTCCTCTCCTGTTTCCTGAACCTTCTCTTTTAGTTGAGCTATATTGTTATTATTAGAAAAATCATCAGCATTTGAAAAAGCCCCATAGAAAATATTGCCACTTAAGAACAAAGAAAGAGCCAATAGATATTTCATAACTTGCTTCATAGGAAAAGGAATATACCATAAGGGATATGGACAGCAAACAATTTTTTAATCTGAGTAACGAGTCTTGATCTATTGTTTTTCAATGTATCTTTAAATAGTTAAACTTCAATTTAATTTTGAGGTTCAAAAAACCTTTAAACAGGGCCTTTTTAAAATATTTGCACAGGGGTTGACAGGTCAAGGCTCGTCACTCAGGTTACAATTTTTTATTTGCTCTTACTGTCCTGCCTTTCCCCACACTTTCATGAAGAGTTGTCTTTATTCATTAAAAAATCTGGAATTTAAAATTGAGGGAGGACAGGTCTATTTGCTTAAGTCTCGGGAGACATGCACTTTTAGCGCTGTTAATACGGAGGTGTTGATCACATCCTCCACCGAGCAGGTTCTTTGTAAAATATTCGCCGGTTTTTTTATTCCCACAAGCAAGGGGCCGATCACTTCTCCTGACCCTAATTGCTGAACCAGCTTATAGGCAATGTTTCCTGAATCCAGATTGGGAAAGATAAGAACATTAGCGCCCTGTTTATAGGAAAATTTAGGGAAGATTTCCTGAGCAAGGCCTTCATTAACGGCAATATCCGCCTGAACCTCCCCTTCAATTTTTAACTGCGGGTCCTGTTTTTTTATAATTTGAAGAGCTTCCCTCAGTTTTTTTGGATTTTCCTCCTGTCTTTCGCTAAAACTGACAAAACTTAAAAGCGCCGCTCGTGGTTCCATGTTCAAATGCCGAACCATTTGTGCCGTATAAAGAGTGATATGGGCGATTTGTTCGGCTGTGGGATTGATGTTGACGGCGGTGTCGGCAAAAAACAGAATGCGGTTTTTTAGAAGAACCAAGTTCACTCCCGCCAGCAAATGTCTTTTCCCCGTGCCAATAGTTCTTAAAACAGGAATCACGCTGTTTCGGAAATTATCCGTGGCGCCTGTGACAAGGGCATCTTTGTCTTTTAAATGAACAGCCATAGAAGCGTAATAATTCGGCCGGGCCATGAGTTTTTGCGCTTCTTTTAAAGTGACTCCTTTACTTTTTTTCATCTTATAAAATTCTTCAGCGTACTTCTTAAAGTTACTTTGTCGTTCCGGTTGAATGATTTTTATATCTTTTAATGTAAGGAGGTGATGTTTTTCAATCAGATTTTGGATGACTTTTTCCTCCCCTATTAAAACCGGTTCCATAATTTTTTCAGGAACAAGAGTATTTAAAGCTTTTAGAATTTTTAAAGCGGCTCCTTCCGGAAAGATCACTTTAGGCGTGGAAGAGGTTTTATTTCGGGCTTTGATACGGTTGATAGCAATCCGTATGAATCCCCGACTTTCACTTTGAAAAGATTCCAGTTGGTGGATATATTTCTGAAAATCCTTAATGGGTCTTCGGGCCACGCCGCTGGCCATTGCGGCTTTTGCCACTGCTGGCGCCACTGTCAGCAAGGCTCGCGGGTCAAAGGGTTTTGGGATAATATAGTCCGGTCCAAATTGAAAGGTGTCCTCTTCATAAGCTTTAAGGACGCTTTCAGGAACACTTTTTCGTGTAAGTTCTGCAAGAGCGCAAACGGCCGCCTGCTTCATTTCTTCGTTAATGTGTGTGGCTCTCACATCCAAAGCGCCACGGAAAATAAAGGGAAAGCCTAAGACATTATTCACTTGGTTGGGATAATCACTCCGTCCTGTGGCGACAATAGCTCGGGGGTTGGCTTTTTTTGCTTTTTCCGGAAGAATTTCCGGATCAGGATTTGCCATGGCAAAAATGATGGGGGTTTTTGACATGGACTGAACCATTTCCTCCGTTAAAATATTTTTTACACTGAGGCCGATAAAAACATCCGCTCCCTTAAGAGCCTCCTTTAAAGTGCGGTGTTTTGTGTCCTGAGCAAATTCTTCCTTATAGGGATTCATTCTCCGGGCTCGTCCTTTGTAAATAACCCCAAGGGAATCACAAAGGAGGATGTTTTCTTTTTTAACCTTGAAAGATTGTATCAATCGGGCGGAAGCAATGGCGGCGGCTCCCGCTCCGCTAAAGACGATTTTAATATCTTCCATTTTTTTATTTTGTATCTCACAGGCATTGAGCAAAGCGGCTGTGGTAATAATGGCCGTTCCATGTTGGTCATCATGGAAAACAGGAATGTTTAATTCTTTTTCCAGAGTCTCTTCAATCTCAAAACAGGTGGGAGCGGCCACATCCTCCAGATTGATGCCTCCCACTGTGGGCTCCAGATTTTTACAGAAAGCAATAAATTCCTCAGCGGTTTTGGCTTTAATTTCCACATCAAAGACATTGATACCGGCAAATTTTTTGAATAAAACCGCTTTTCCCTCCATGACCGGTTTTGCCGCCAAAGGACCAATAGAACCCAAACCCAGGACAGCGCTGCCATTCGTAACCACTGCAACCAGATTGCCCTTTCCCGTGTAATCAAAAACACTGTCTTTTTCTTTGTAAATTTCCTCACAGGGGGCGGCTACACCCGGGCTGTAAGCGAGGGACAGATCCCATTCCGAATCCACCTTCTTTGTGGATACGGTTTCCAGTTTTCCGCTGGGGTGTTTTTTATGATAATAAAGGGCGTCTTCTCTCATAGAAATTGAATATCTTTAAGCAGTCTAGTGAAAGACGAAGAAAAAGTCATTTGAAAAAACCGCAGAATTTAATTCTGATAAATACGATGAAAGTGTAAAAGTGTTATACTCCTCCGGTTTGAAATTTTCCGGTTTTTCATAAGAAAGAATACTTACACCCTTTATAACAGCCAATTCAGCCCTGCGTTTTGCTTTAGTGCGATTTTCAGCCGCACCTGTGTCAAATCCGAACTCATTTTTGACCCCTAGAGGCTGTTATAAAGGGCTTATGTCTCTTAAATAAAAACCGGAAAATTTCAAACACGATCGGTATAACCAATCGTGACTGTATTTAAGCCTTTGTTGACAGGGAATAGGCTCCTGAACATAGTGAGTTCATGAAGAATTTCCCTCGGAAGGTTGTTGTTGTGGAAGGATTAAGAACTCCCTTTGCCCGAATAGGAAAGGAGCTGAAAGGTTTTCATCCCGCCGATCTGGCTTTTCAAAATCTTAAAGAACTCATACTTCGCTCAAAAATTTCCAGTGAGGAGATTGATGAAGTGATTATAGGAAATGTGGCCAATCTTCCGGATGCCGCGAATATAGCTCGGGTGGCGGCGCTTCGGGCGGGACTCCCTCAGGTTTCCGCCTTCACAGTACATAGAAACTGCGCCTCTTCTTTGGAAAGCATTGTCACTGGCACAGCAAAGATCCAATCGGGTTTAGCTCAGACGATCATCGCCGGGGGTGT
>JAPOOY010000163.1 GCA_026713205.1 Bdellovibrionales bacterium | reverse complement strand
GCTTTCATTTTGGTGGATAGGGTACAGCCTGGGCAGTTTGCCTGTATTTTTTTCTCATTTTTTTCCTTAATCTTTTTATATTTTTCATTACTTTCTTCTAAAATACCTTCAATTTTACTAACACGGACATTTGTTGCCTTGTACTCTGGATTTCTTTTTGTTCCCGCAAAACATTTGTTCTTTATAAGTTTTCCGGCTGAATCAAAGACCCCTTCTAAGTTACATATCTTGATACAGTCAGGGTCGTTACATTCTCCCTCTTTCAGTATTTTTTCGCAATTACAGGGGCTACTTTCTCCAAAGCTTACAAAAACGGGAAAGAATAACAAAACAAGAGAAAACAAAAAGTACATAAATCTAAAATTTGAATATTTAGGCAAAGCTCATTACTATCAAGTCATAAAATTATATAAACTTATTATATGATTGATAGAGATTGTGTCAACCCTATGAAGTTAAGTCAAAATTAACTATTTTAAGAATTCCTTAAAAAAGCTTGAAATAACCTGACATTATCTGAAATCTTCCAGCACAAAATGAAAAAAACTCATAAAATTAAAAGCTTAAAAAAACAGACTAAAGACCTGAAAAGAGGGTAAGAAATTAATGAAAATGTATTTTACGCTATCTTATCAAATGGATTTTAACATTGAGTATAATAAATATATGAGGGAATACAGATTAGCTGTTCCTGAAAAATCTGATTGTCATATAACAGCTTAAAATATATTCTTTCATGAAAACGGTTATTCTTGGGTTTAATTTGTCCAAAAGATTAGTGATTGCTCTTTTTTTGATTTTTCAATAATGCAGAGTGAAAGAACCCTTGCAATAGGGAAATATACCCTTGACACTACTTTCTCATAGATGAACCTTTGACTTCTATACTCCAATGATGGGTACGCTTTTGCTTCAATAAAAAATTTCAAAAATTAAATCGGAAAAAAGGATTCAGTTGGTTTCATCTAAGGTCAAAGAAATATGGAAAGGATCTTTCCAATTCGGCTCTGTAAGAGTGTTGGCATTTTGAATATGACCGGCACGCAGTAAGTCCTCTTTACACAATTGAAACCATTTTATTTGTTGCTCATTTCCCTTAAGAGTCAGTTCTTTAACCGGCGCGGAAAGACTTTTCCTTAAAGAGGCTTTTTGATTTCGGACTTGTTCAAGAATATAAAACACCTCACTCAGAAACTCCTCAAACCCTTGAGTCATCTCTTCCATTTCCTTAGCATCCGATGTCTTAAGAGAAACCTCTGACAAGAAAAGATTCTTTATGAAAACCGAACCTTTTTCCCAGGGAGAGGAATGAATGGAAAAGCTCTCCTCCTTATATCTCCAGGACCAAACCTCTTCCGTAATATAGGGCAGGAAGGGGGCAAACATTTTTAAGAAAAGATACAAACTGCAATCCAAACTCATGGCTCCGGAAATTCCTCCAGATTCACCCTTTAACTGGTAAGCCCGAGCCTTCACAAGCTCTATATAGTTATCGCAAAAAGACCAAAAAGTTTTTTCCGCAAGTCTTAAAGCGGAATCATATTTAAAATCTTCTAAAAACTCTGTTACCTTTTTATAAACCTCTCCCAGAGACATTATCCAGGCCCGATCCACAGCTTCTGTAATACCTTTTAAATCTCCCTCAAGAAGATGGGATACCGAAACCTGCTCTGTTTGAAGAGAAACAAAACGAGCGGCATTAAAAATTTTTGTCACCAGTCTTTGTCCTGTTTTAAAAACCTGTTCATCATAAACCGTATCCTGCCCTAACCCCGCCCGTCCGGCCCAATAACGAAGAGCATCTGCGGAATAAGTGTCCATTAACTTTTCCGGAGTCACAATATTCCCTTTGGACTTGCTCATTTTAGAGCGTTGGGGATCCACCACCCAACCACTGATGGCCACTTTTTTCCAAGGGGGAGAGTTCTCATGAAAATGAGACTGAACAATAGTATAAAAAGCCCAGGTTCTTATGATTTCATGGGCCTGAGGACGCAGATCCGCCGGAAAAAGTTTTGCATGTCTTTCCGATTCCCAGGAACTGTTGATGAGTGGAGTGAGAGAGGAAGTGGCCCAGGTATCAAGCACATCTCCATCCGCTGTAAAACCTCCCGGTTGATCCCTGTCCTGTTCCTTATAACCAGGAGGTGTTGAGACCACCGGATCAAAAGGCAAGTCATGGCTTAAAATAGGATTTTTAAAATCCGCCGCACCCTCTTTACTTAAGGGATACCAAAGAGGAATGGGCACACCAAAAAATCTTTGACGGGAGACACACCAATCCTGATTTAAACCTTCAACCCATTGTTCATATCTTTTTCTCATGGAAGGAGGATGCCATTCTATCTGACACCCCCGCTTTAAAAACTCCTCTTTATGATCCAGGATTTTCATGAACCATTGTCTGGTGGGTATAAGCTCCAGGGGTCTATCCCCTTTTTCATAATATTTAACAAACTGAAGAGTGGACCGAGGTTCGGAAACCAAATGTTTTGTTTCTTTTAAAAATTCCACCATTTTTTTTCGCGCCTCCGGTAAAGGGAGATCAATAAGCGACTCATAATACTTTTTTGCCAAAGCTGGCTTAAGACTTTGAAAAATTCCCTCCGTAAAAGAAGGGATGGGATTTATCCTTCCCGCCGGACTGACAATTTGCTTTAAGGGAAGTTTTTTCTCTTTCCAAAAACGCACATCTTCTCCATCTCCAAAGGTACAAACCATTAAAATCCCTGTCCCCTTCTCCGGATCGGCATGGGAGGAAGGAATTATGGGAACCGCTCCGTGAAACAAAGGAATTTCAGCTTTTTTTGAAAAGAAGGATTGGTATCTGGAATCCTCCGGATGGGCGGCCAAAGCCACACAGGCCGGTAAAAGTTCCGGACGGGTGGTGGAGATCACAACCTCCCCTCCTCCCTGAACAGGGAATTTAATGTCATGGTAAAACCCTTCCCTTTGCCTGTCCTCCATATCCGCCTGAGCCACAGCCGTTTGAAATTGAGTATCCCAAAAAACAGGCTCCAAACGATTTTCCAAAAGACCTTTTTTATACAAATTGATAAAAGCGGTTTGCGAAATTTTTTGAGATTGCCGACCTATCGTCCGGTAAGTTTGTTTCCAGTCAACGGAAAGCCCCAGGCGATTCCAAAAAATCTTGTATTTTTGTTCATCTTCCTGAGCCTGCCGGTCACACAATTCCAAAAAATTTTTACGGGAGATTTTACGCCGTGTTTTATCCTTCTTGGAAAGAGGTTTTAAATCCATAGACTCCCAGGGCAATGAAGGGTCGCAGGACACACCATAAAGGTTTTGTATTCGCTTTTCCGTGGGAAGTCCGTTATCATCCCATCCCATGGGATAGAAAACATTTTTCCCCCTCATTCTCTGAAAACGAGCGATAATATCCGTCTGAGTATAACTGAACAAATGACCTATATGAAGAGCGCCTGAAACTGTGGGAGGAGGAGTATCAATCACGAAAGTGTCTTTTGCGGAGATTTCCGGATCATAGGAATGGATCCCCTGCTCATCCCATTCTTTCTGATATTTTGTTTCAATCTCTCCCGCTTTATATTTTTTCATGCCTTACCTCTATTGCTATTCTCCCGAAAAATTAAAACTCTGATAAAATATCTCTTTACTTAATGTCACTACACCTGCCTCCCCCAGTTTGGATTTTCAGGTGTTTCATGTATAAAAGAATATACGATCTTCTGCCTCAACAGAAAACCTGAAAATTCCTGTTTTGCAGGCTTTTGGAGGAAATATACTCCTCCGGTTTAAAAAAAGGGTTGAACTGGAAATTCAGCCTTTACAAGCTTGCATATTTGAAGTTATACTTCAAATATGCAAGCTTATCTAAAAAGAGAGCCTCTTCAAAAAAAACTGAAAACACTTATAAAAAATTACCCGGCTGTTGCCATTCTGGGAGCAAGACAGGTTGGAAAATCCACTTTAGCCAAAAAAATTCTCACTCAATTTAAAAAATCCGTTTATCTTGATTTACAGCTTCCAAGAGAACTAAACAAACTTTCTGATCCGGAAGCTTTTTTTGATTTACATAAGCAAGGTCTTATTTGCCTTGATGAGATTCAATATAAAACAAATTTGTTTCAAATTCTAAGAGGAATTATTGATCAAAGAAAAAGAAACGGGCAATTTTTGATTCTTGGAAGCGCCTCAAGAGATTTAATTCAGCAGAGCAGTGAAACTCTTGCAGGAAGAATCGCTTTTTTGGATATAACCCCCTTTGATATTCAAGAAGTTAAAGAAAAACATTTTCATAAACATTGGTTAAGAGGGGGGTATCCTTTGAGCTTTTTATCTCAAAGTGATGATTTAAGTTTGGAGTGGCGTTATAATTATATCCGTACATTTTTAGAGCGTGATATCCCTCAATTAGGATTTAATATTCCCTCTAAAACTCTTGAGAGGTTTTGGAAATTATTGTCTCACTCTCAAGGGCAAACTTTAAACAGCTCTAAACTTGGAGAAATTTTAGGGAAAAGCTCACACACAATTAAAAACTATATTGATATTTTAGAACAAGCTTTTGTTGTAAGAACTTTAAAACCATATATAAAAAATATCAAAAAGCGACTCGTTAAATCACCTAAAATTTATATTAGAGATACCGGCTTGCTTCATGCCCATCTCAACATTGAAACCAGTGATGAATTATTTGGTCACCCTATTTATGGAAGTTCTTTTGAATCCTATGTCATTGAAAATATTTGTCATAATTTAAAGAATTGGAATCATTATTTTTATCGCACAAGTTCAGGCACAGAATTGGATTTGGTTTTAGAGAAAGCGGGAAAGCTTGTTGCCATTGAAATTAAAGCCTCAACTTCAGCAAAACCTTCACGAGGGTTTTGGAACGGAATAGAAGATATTAAGGCGGATAAAAAGTACATTATTGCCCCCATTAAAGACACTTACCCTATTCAAAATAATGTGATTGTAACCCACTTGTCTTCTTTTTTAAAAGAGCACTCTATGGGAAAGTCAGATGCCTCAAAAAAGATCGTATGATTCGCTTTAATGAATGAGTCGGTTCTAAAAAAATTTATTTTTCCCGTATTTGAATGAATTTTAATGCTAGTACACCATCCTATAGATTATTTAAAGTTAGATGACTTTAAGTCTTTAATTTTGCTTATATTTCTGTTTTTCAAAATTAAAGAACTTGTAGGATAGTGTACTAGAGTCTGCTATAAAGGGCTATGTCT
>JAPOOY010000053.1 GCA_026713205.1 Bdellovibrionales bacterium | reverse complement strand
TATAACAGCCTATAGGGGTCAAAAATTCAAACATGCGTTTTGCCACAGAGCGACTTTCAGTCGCATCTGTGTCAAAGCCGAACTCATTTTTGACCCCTATAGGCTGTTATAAAGGGCTTATGTCTCTTAAATAAAAACCGGAAAATTTCAAACACGATTGATATATTAGTGGGGATTTTGCTGGTATTTTGCTTGGCTTGGTTCGGTTCGGATAAAAGTGAGGTAGGGGCGCTTATTTTCTTATGAGGACACGCCTTAATATTTGACAGATTTTTCCTTAAAGCTGTATGATGCGACAACAATTTTCTTAAGGAGCAATTATGTTAAATATTTTTGGGAACAAAAAAAAGACCCCAAAAACCACACTTGAACAAACTTTATCTGTCATTTTGGATCAAGGACAATTTCTTCTTTCCTTTAATATAAAAGAAGAAGAGGGTTTTCAAATTGATATTTTTGGTGAGGATGAGGGCCTTCTAAAAGCCAGAGAAGGGCGTCTTCTTTCCGCCTTTCAAATTTATCTCTTAAGAGTTTTACAAAAAGAGTTTCCTGGAGAAGCGCATCGGCTTTTAGTGGATTCCAATGGATTCTGGGAGGAAAAACAGGAAAAGTTATTGGATTTAACGGATCGTCTTATAAAAAAGACGCTGGAAACAGGTCGGCCTGTTTTTTTTAAAAAAGCTCTTTCTCCATTTCAAAGGGCTCTTGTTCATAAGAGAGTGGAGAAAAATGAAGGGCTTTTCAGCCAGTCCCAAGGAGAAGGTGAGTATAAGATCGTAAAACTTATTCCGAATTCTTTCAAAAACGGACAATGAACAAAGACCCCATTTGTGCCCTTTGCACTCCTCCAGGTAAGGGGGCTTTAGCGGTCATTCGTCTTTCAGGCCGGGGAACCCGCCAAATTGCCCGAGCTGTGGCGCCCTTTCTTCCTAAAAAATTAATAACTCAAAAAGTTTATATAGGGGAAATTAAAGACGAAGATCAGGTCATTGATCAAGTGGTGTTGACCTATTTTGCTGAGGGCCATTCTTTTACCGGAGAGGAAACAGTGGAGATTTCCTGTCATGGAGGAGATCTTATATACAGTGAAATTCTGAAATTGCTTATATCTGTCGGCGCTCGTCCTGCAGAGCGAGGGGAGTTTTCTTTTAGGGCGTTTATGAATGGAAAAATGGACTTGGTTCAGGCGGAAGGGCTGCATCAGCTCATAGAGAGCCAAAACAAACAGGCCAAACAAACAGCTCTGTATCAGCTCCAGGGGCGATTTTCCGGGGAATTAGACATATTGGAGACAAAATGGCTGGATATTTTGAGCCGTTTGGAAGCGGACATTGATTTCTCTCTGGAGGGGCTTGGAACCTTCAGCAGTTCAGAGGTAAAAAAATCTCTTATAGAGTTGGAATCTCAAATTCAAAATGTCTTATCCCGTTATCGTCCTTTTGAAAGTCTGCAAAAAGGTTTTACCGTAGGTCTTTTTGGTCCCTCTAATGTGGGTAAATCCACTTTATTTAATCGGCTGATAGATGAGGATAAATCCATTGTTACAGATTCTGCCGGAACAACAAGAGATGTTGTGGAAGGGTTTTTTTCTGAGAAGAGGCTTGTTTTAAAGGATACAGCGGGTTTCCGTGAATCGGAAGAGAAGGCGGAGAAAATAGGACAAAAAAAAACAAAAGAACTTTTTTCCCAGGCAGATTTTCGGTTGCTTATTTTAGATGGGTCGGCCCCTCTTCCTTCGGATTTTAAGCTTTACGGAGAGTCTTTTCAAAAGGGATGGGTGGTTTGGACCAAAAAGGATCTGTGCCAGGGCTTAACCAGAAAAGAGCTGTTTTCATTTGCCCAAGCCCGCTTTCCCGTCTTTTTTGGGAAAGCGTCTTTCAATGATACATTTTTTCTCAGCTCCTTAACCGGAGAAGGCGTGGAAGAGTTAAGAAATAAGCTAGTATCCTTGAATGAAAATTCAGATGTTCTTGTAAGTAATTTGCGCCATTTTAAAAATTTACAGGTTATGCAAGAGTCTCTTAGCAAAGCTTTAGCTTTGCTGAAAGATAGCGGCGGAGAAAGAGACATCATATCTTTAGAGCTTCGGGAAGGACTTTTAGCCCTCTATGAAATAACAGGCAAACAACTGGATGATCGTATTTTAGACAATATCTTCCAGCAATTTTGTATTGGAAAATGAAGCCTTTTGTTTGTATGGAAAAATTTAGATTGAATGAAGATCATAAACAGGCGTGTCCACCAAATAGGGACAGTTGTTAAGCATCAAGAAATGTATTCAAATCCAGTGAATCGGGGAGGGGGATAATAATGAAAAACAGCAAAGGCATTATTCGGAAGCGTTTAAAAAAAGCTGTGATGCGCGTGATGGGGAAAAATTCTTCCACCCACTGTACTCCAAAGAGCTTAGCCAGCCTGCTTTAAGTAAATGGGTCCAGAAATTTAAGCAGGAAGGGCTTTCTGTTTTTTGGTAAGGAAGACGCTGAAGTAAAGAAGCCAAGAGTAAAGGTAAAGCGTCTTCATATAGTCTCTTCTTATCAGAGGAAAAAGTTTAGAAAGCCTTATAAACCCAATGAATGATAGAGTTTTGATGCCATTAAAAATGTAGTTTAGGATAAAGAATATACAGTAAAGAGGAAAGTTTTGTATGTTTTAGGTGAAAATTTTTTCATAAGAGGTTATTT
>JAPOOY010000054.1 GCA_026713205.1 Bdellovibrionales bacterium | reverse complement strand
TCCAGCCCGCTCTTTTGTCAAAAAAGGTCCCAGATACACTCTGAGATTTTGTTTGTCCGGCCTGAGAAAAAAATTCCAAAGCGGGAATTGTCCTCTAAGCTTTTTCACATACTGCATGGCTTCCTTTTCCCTTGAAAAGACATTAATCAGGAAACTATATTTTCCTTTTTCCATAAAAACATTTTGTCGGCCTTTGATTTGATCAAAAGCTTTTCGGTTAAATTCATCAAATTTATCCTTACGCTTTTTTTCTGCATCTAAAAGAAGGGACTTCTCTTTCTCTTCCGGCTGTTCCACTTTTTGTTTTGCAGAAGCTGCTGTCTTTTCCGGTGATTTTTTGTCTTCTGAGGAAGGCTCCGCCTGAGTCTCCTCCACCACCTTTAGTGTGTCTGAAGGGTTTTCCGAAACAAGTGGAGAGAAAATCTGAGGCGGTAAATTTGTTAGTGAAGTCTCTGCCAAATCCGGAGAATTTGAGATTTCTCTTAAAAATTCCATCTCCGGCAGAGAAACAGATGAAGCCTGCTCCATTAAAGCCTTTTTTTGATACCTCAAACTCATCACCCAACCGGCACAAAAAGAAGCCAGACAAATAATAAATACAAAAATAATTTCAAAGATTTTTTTCATTTGTTTGCGCACTGAAATTATTACAAAAATCCTTTTTCGTCAACTCTCACACTTAAATGGAAACTGTCAAATTTTTGTCATTTAAGGTATTCATCTGTAAAAATTAT
The DNA here is from genome assembly GCA_026713205.1 of Bdellovibrionales bacterium. GTDB lineage: Bacteria > Bdellovibrionota > Bdellovibrionia > Bdellovibrionales > UBA1609 > JACOND01. The sequence continues at coordinate 7,839 of JAPOOY010000054.1, read as the reverse complement.
TGACAGAAAAGACCGGCTATCTCCATTTAAAACTCTTAAAAAACCCTTTTTTCCGGTTAAATGCCGCTGAAGGTCCGGTTGGCATAATTATTGTATCTTACCTTAACCTAATGTCTCCGATTTTTAAGTTTCCAAAGGAAGCCAGGCCTTTTTCAAACCCCGCAAAGAGGAGGAATATCTTTTCTTTATGGTTTCATCGGGTTTTCTTTTTTATCTCCCTGATTTCTCTTATAGCTTTAGTCACCGGAAACATTCTATGGAAAACCAACACCTGGAAAATAGCAAAAAGACCGGGGGGGGAATCTCTTCCGGAGCTTTCAAAAAAAAATTCTTCCGGCAATAGAACTCAAGCCGTTCACCTCCCTCCCTTACTTGTAAGTCTAAAAGGAGATCAGGGGATTCGTATGGCCCGGATTCATGTGAATCTCCAAGTCAGCCCCGCCGCTGTTAAAAAGGAAATTCTTTCAAATAAAAAAGCCACCCGTAAACATCTTTTAATTCTTCTGTCCGGCAGGCAAAGCCAGGATATGAAAAACAAAAAAACCTATTTTGAACATCAGCTTTTGTCATGGATGAATGCTTTTCTATCAAACGGAAGTGTAAATAAAGTCACCATTCAAACCACATTACTGAATTAAATCAAGGAGGGTTTATGAAATCAGCCAAAATTTTAAAATTTGATGAAGCAAGGGAAAAACTAAAACAGCACAAAAAAAAAGCCTCCACTCGCATTTCTCTTAAAGAAAGAAACAAGATTATTGTGCAGTATATGCCTATGATTCATTGTATCGCAAAAAAAATCTCTATCAGACTGCCTTCTCATATTGAATGTGATGATTTAATTTCCAATGGAGTCATTGGCTTAATGGATGCTATAGAAAAATATGATCCCAACAGGGATAATAAATTTAAAACCTATGCGGAATTTCGGGTGAGAGGCGCTATCCTGGATGCCCTTAGGTCTCAAGATTGGATTCCACGATCCATAAGGGATAAAACAAAAAAACTAAATAAAATCACTCAAAAACTTGAGCTTGAATTAGGTCGAGTTCCGGAAGATCATGAAGTGGCAAAGGCCCTCTCCATCACTCTGGAAGAATTTTATGCTCTCGTAAATCAAACCCGTCCGGTGAATATCCTCTCCATTGATGAAACTGCTTTTTTCAGCCGTATGGATAAACGATCCATTATGAAATTGCTTGAAACCAAAGAATCCATTTTAAACCGGCTTAATAGAAAATCCGTAAACAATCTGATCACTAATCTGATTCAGGAACTTCCTGAACGACAGAGAATGGTGCTTTCCCTTTATTACTATGAAGGCTTTAATCTGAAAAAAATCGGACAAATTTTAAAGGTAACAGAAAGTCGCATTTCCCAACTCCATGCCCAGGCCATTGAGAGGCTGAAAAGCAAGCTCTTTTTACGCCTGGAGGAAAAAGATCTGGATGTTGCCTCTTAAAGAAAACAAACTTTATTCCTTCTATACTCCTCCGGTTTGAAATTTTCCGGTTCTTCATAAGAAAAAATGTTTACACCCTTTATAACAGACTCTAGGGGTCAAAAATTCAAACATGCGTTTTGCCACAAAGCGGCTAATAGCCGCATCTGTGTCAAAGCCGAACTCATTTTTGACCCCTAGAGTCTGTTATAAAGGGCTTATGTCTTTTAAATAAAAACCTGAAAATTTCAAACACGATCAGTATAAAAATATCCGCCTTTCCAGGGAGCTAATTCTGCTGTTTCCAAATTTTAAAAAGCTCTTCTTTCTTTTTCAGGAACTCCGGCAAAGACTCGTAGGAGATTTTTTTTGGAATTTTCAATCGGGAAAACCCTTCGGATTGCATTTCGGAAATAACAGGAAGCATAAAATGATTGTCTCTAATGATTTTCTGAGCGATGGGGGTCATTAAAAACTTCATAAACCGCAAAGACAGGGAACATTGCCTGCAAGTGGCCGGCACAGCGGCAAATTCCACCTGCCAGGGGTGACCTCTATCAAAATAAACAAACCTGTAGGAAAAATCCTTCTCTTCCAACTGATGATAAGCCAAGGAGGTCAAATAAGACAAACTCATACCAACCCGGCCCCGCCGGAAAAGTCCATAAGCCAAAGACCAGGAAGTCATGGGGCCATAGGCTGCTTTTTTTATACTTTTAATAAGCTTTTTAAGTGTTATTAAATCCCCTCCAGCCTCTTCATAAAGCCAATAATAAAGCTGTAATCCCAGTGTACTGGTATCCGGTTCAGGAAAAGAGATTGTTTCCTGAAGGGATAACATATCAGAAAAATTCTTTATTCTTTTTAAAGATGGGCCCTTATAAATCCATCCAATCGGTGACCAATCCACAGGCAGAAAAAAAGGGGATTGAAAAACCCTCACCTCGGAAATGAATGTTTCCGGAGAAATAGGATGCTTTTTCCAGCTAAATTGTTTTGCCACAGTCAGGCTGATTTGATCCAAGCCAATAACTAAATCTACAGGAATCTTCAATTGAAGCCGCTGAACAAGCCTTGTGGAATCCTCTGCAAGAAGTAACCGGACCTCACATTGACAGTTTTTTTCAAATTCTGTTTTAAGTTTTCGGGCCGGTCCATATACGCCCCCATAGGAGGAGTATGTTAAAAGCGTCAAAGCCGGTTTTGAGAAAAGGGGAGGAGAGGGGGAAGAACCCCATAAAAACACTCCTATAGTTACCCCAAAGATAAAAATCAGAATAAAAACCTTAAGACCGGATTTCAAATGATAAGGCATAAATACAGTTATACAGGTTTGAGTTGGGGTTTCCAGACTTATACGGTTGGGATTGAATTTGAAGGTCTTTTTGAGGTAAGGATGATATAAAGAAAAAATTAAATTTTAACTGTTTTCACATCAATTCGGGTTGAATTTTGAGGTTTTCAAAAATGAATGTCTGTATGATCCCCTTCATGGGAGGGCAAGGCTTAAAAGGGGATTTGAATTTGACACAGTTGCGACTGAAAGTCACTCTGTGGCAAAGCACAGGGCTGAGCTTTTAAGTCCTGCCCTCCCATGAAGGGTTTTCTGATTTGATAGAAGCCTTTAATAACCTGGAGGAATCCAACTATGAATGTGGCACTGGCTCAAATTAAAGGCTTTCTGGGAAATTTCAGAGAAACCCGAAAGCAAATTATTCAACTCATTAAAGATGCTGATGGAAAAGCGGATTTTATCCTATTTCCGGAAGGAGGCCTGTTTGGTTACCCTCCAACAGACTTTATAAGAAATCCGGATTTTCTAAAAAAACAGAACCGGGAAATAAAGAAAATTCAAAACCAAATTCCCCCTGGCTTAAATATTTTACTTGGTGGTTTTTTTGCCGAAAAACAACACCTTTTCAATGGAGTTGTGCTTTTAAGAAAAGGGAATCCACCTCTTTTTTTTAAAAAACAGTTTTTATCTAATACGGATGTATTTCGGGAATCCAGATATTTTAATCAAGGCTCTTTGAAAAAAAACTTTTTTCGGTGGAAAGGAAACCGTATTCAAATCCTAATTTGTGAGGATATCTTTCATAATCCTCAATTCCCCAAGTCAGATATTTTATTTTGTTTAAACAGCTCTCCTTATACAGAAGATAAATCTCTAAAACGATTTCATGCTGTCAAACAATTGACCCAAAAGCATAAATGTCCGGCTGTATATGTGAATCGAGTGGGAGGCCAGGGATCGCTCATTTTTGACGGCGGAAGTTTTGTTCTCAACTCCACAGGAACTTTAAAAACCCAATGTCATTTTTTTGAACCGGATTTTCAAATCGTATCCCTTTTTTCCAAAAATAAAAAAAGGGCCATTTCTCCGCCTCCCTCACTCCCAAAACAAAGGGAAAAGGCTCTCATTTTAGGTCTTCAGGACTTTTGCAAACAAACCGGTTTTGAGAAAGCGCATTTGGGATTAAGCGGGGGAATGGATTCTGCTGTAGTGTGTTATCTGGCTGTTCAGGCCTTGGGCGCAAAAAATGTCATTGGATTTTTTCTTCCAGGCCCCTTTACAACAAACTTAAGTCGGGAACTGGCGGAAAAGATAGCAACCACTCTGAACATTTCTCTAAAAGAACAAAATATTTCCCCCATTTATAAGATGATGCTAACAACTCTTTTTTCAAAAAAGTCTCCGGAAAATCCTGTGACAAAACAAAATCTTCAAGCCCGTATTCGCGCTCTCGTTCTCACAGCCTTTGGAAATGAAACGAAAAGCCTGCTCCTTGGAACAGGAAATAAAAGTGAATTAGCCTGTGGTTACAGTACTCTTTACGGAGATCTATGCGGGGGATTACTCCCCATAGGAGATTTGTACAAAACAGAAGTCTATGAACTGGCGAGATCTATTAATAAAACTTTTCCCGTTTTTCCAAAACAACTTCTTCTCCGTGCTCCCAGCGCTGAACTGAGCTCCAAACAAAAAGACTCAGATGATCTCCCTCCCTATAAGATTCTTGATCCCATTTTAAAAAAACTTCTTAACAAAAAAAGCCCCCATTCTGCCAAAGAAAAAGAGATTTTCCATAAAATCTTTTCTAACGAATTTAAAAGAAAACAAGCTCCGCCTCTATTAAAAATCAGCGAAACATCCTTTGGTGAAGAATGGAAGTTCCCCATAGCCCATAAATTTCTTACAGACTGATACAAATCAGAAAAAGGAGAGCTGTCCTTCCTGAAATTCCTGCGGAAATTTTAAAGGTTTTCTCTCCGAAAATTCTATAATATCTCCCTGGTTTTTTACGGGAATCTGTTTCAAAATCTTTAAAAATAAGTGTCCACAAGCCACCGCATCCGCTTTGGCCCGATGAAAAGTTTCTCCCTTGATTTTCAAATAATCACAGAGTGTCGCCAGCTTATAATTTGCCATTTGAGGAAAAACTTTTTTAGACAAAGTATAAGTATCCAAAACAAGCCCGCGGGGAGAGGGGGTTTGATTCTTTTTTATATCCCGGGAAATAAACTGAAAATCAAAAATTGCATTGTGTGCCACCATTAAATGACTCCCACAAAATGCGGCAAAATCCGTTAAAACCTCCTGAATGGAAGGCTGCCCTTTTAACATATCATCTGTAATACCGTTAATGGCTGTAGCCTGTGCCGGCATGGCGCTTTCTATTTCTATGAAACTTTGATAGGTCTCCTGAACCTGATCCCCCTGAAACCGAACAGCCGCTATTTCCACTATGAGATCTTGATGGCTCAAGGTCCCTGTGGTTTCAATATCAAACCCTATAAAATTCATTCTTTAAATGATTCAATAGTTTTGATCTTTTTTCAAACTTTTTATTCAAAAGTTCGTTCCAGAGGGGCGGAAGCTTCTTTCCACTCTCCATTGTGAATTATGTTGAAAAAAGCGGATTTATCAACCCGCAAATAAATTTTTTCAAGAGCCTTAATGACATACCAATTCTCAGGAAAAAGAGACTTGGCAATGATGGATCCTCCATCGGCCTTAAAATAAACATCCAAAGATTCTGAAGGGTTTATCATCAGTTCCTGACTGAATTCCTCCCGTTTAATGGTGTCCAGCAGAGAAAAAGCGGGGGATTCGTCTTCTTTTTTTTCCTCTTCCGGCAAGGATTCCGGTAAAAGTATTTGATTGTCTTCCGGTTTTAAATTTTGTGAAAGGCTTTTAAATTTTGAAAAATGTGGAAAAAGAGTTAAAGCTCCAATAAAAAGCGCAAGACAAAAAATTACAAAAAAATAGCTTCGTTTCCGTCTTTCCCAATGAGAAATGTGCTGTTCAGTATACTCTTCTAAATCCTCTTCCTCAAATTCAGAAAGTGTCTCCTCACCTTCTTCCAGCTCTTTTAAAAGAGGAATAGGATCAAGACCTAAAGCCCGGGCGTAATTTTTTACGAAACCTTTTAGAAATATAGGCGCGGAAAGAGACCGGCCTTCCTCTATTTTTCTTAAAACATCCGGACTAATACGGGTAATTTCATGAATTTGCTCATAACTTAAGCCCTTTCGTTCCCTTTGTGTCCGAAGATACGCTCCTACTTTAAGCATGAGATCCTCTTTTTGACCATAGCATCCTTTATATCCAAGAGGGCAGAGTCTTAATGACCTTTCTTGGCTTTCGTCCTGAAAAGAATACTTCTATACCGATCGCAGATTTTTCGGGAATCTTTTTTTTTAACGAGACCCTTTTTCTAAAGAGTTTGTAATAGCGCCTTTGCTTTGGCGAAAAGAGGATCTGTTTTATCCGTGCGTTGTAAAAAAATTTTCAAATGGTATTTTGAACGAGATTTCTTATTGAGTTTAACATAACTTCGCGCTAAAAAATATTGCTCAGGATATTTTTGTTTCTTACAGTGCTTCTTCTGCTTCTGGCAAAAAGCAGCCGCTTTATTTAAAAAATCCACTGAAGATTTATAGTTTTTTAATTCAAACTCCACCTGGCCCAGGTAGGTATAAGTAAAACATTGATTCATTCCTTTTGGTTGACGGCTGGCTTCTGTAAACCATTTTCTGGCCAGAAGCCAATCTTTTCTCTTAAAATAAGCTTCTCCGAGAAGATTTGAGATTTTAAAGTACCCGGGATAAGTAAGATCTTTTTTCGCGACAGAAAGCACCTTCAAAGCTTTACCAATTTTTTTCTGATTTAGATAAACTTTAGCCAAAGTGACACGAGATTCTGTTAATTGATCATTCCATTTCAAAGCGTTTTTTAAACTTTTCTCAGAAAGGGCATATTCCTCCAGAGCAAAATAAGCCACAGCAAGAGTATGATGAGCTAAAGGATCCTTCTTATTTAGTTTAACTGCTTGCCTGAGATGAGTTAAGGCTCTTTGATTGTCACACTTTTTTAATAAGGAAACCCCTAAGATAAGATGATTGTTCCCCTGTTTTTTCCTTTTTTGCCCTAATTGACAGGAAAAAAGCGCTCCAAAAAATAAAAGAATAATAACTTTTTTCAAATCCTAAACCCACTGCGGAAAAAATTCAGACCTGCATTTCACAACTTTTGCGCGCTAAACTGAACTTCCTTATAAGGACCAAACAAACATCCTTTGAGGATACACGCTTTAGTTAAAAAGTTCCTTTTCTGAAAAAAATAACTTTAACTCCCGCTGCGCGCTGTTGAGGGAATCACTTCCATGAACCGCATTTTCCCCAACACTGTCTCCATACTCATAACGAATGGTCCCCGGCTGAGCTTTTTTTGGATCCGTGTGTCCCATTAAAGCCCGAACAGCAGCCACTCCCCCATTTCCGGACAGAGCTAATACAATCACCGGAATAGAAGTCATAAATGTCGCCAATTCCGGAAAAAAAGGTTTTTGCTTGTGCTCTGCGTAAAATTCTTCGCAAAGAGAGGAAGATATTTTCATCAGCTTCAAACCGGATATCTTAAATCCCGCCTGTTGAAATTTTTGGATAACAGCCCCTGCCTGATTTTTACTCATAACATTGGGCTTAATAATCACAAGTGTTGTTTCCATAGCATTTTCTTCAAAATCATTAACTGACAGGACTTTATTCCGTTAGAAACCGTCCGGGAAAAAGAATTTATACCGATCCGGTTTAAGTTTTGCCTCTTACATAAAGTCATCCTTCTTTCATCTTGCCAAGAAGCCTCCCAGACTTTTTGACCCTCAAATTTCAAACCTGATCGGAGTATTTTCCAGTCGTTCAGTTAAACTGATATCTTAGCCGGAAAGCCTCATGGCAATAATTAAGCAGTAGATAACCAGAGATTCAATAAGCCCCAATCCAATCATAAAAGGAACAAACATGGTTTTTCCGGCCTGTGGATTGCGGGCAATTCCTTCCATAGCGGCAGCGGCTAACCGCCCTTGCCCCAAAGCGCCTCCCAAAGCGCCCACAGC
>JAPOOY010000290.1 GCA_026713205.1 Bdellovibrionales bacterium | reverse complement strand
GAGAGAGGGTTGGCGGTAATTCGGAGAGCGGAAGCTTTAGCGGAAATGATGCGCTTAAAAAGAGGAATTGTTGTGGCGGGAACTCATGGAAAAACCACAACAACAGCCCTTTTAGCTTCGGCTTTTGCCTTTGCTCGGAAAGATCCTACAGTCGTGGCGGGAGGACGCCTGGATTTATTTCAATCCACAGCTCGATTAGGGAGCAGTGAATGGTTTATTGCTGAATCAGATGAAAGTGATGGGAGTTTTCTTCATCTTTATCCGGAATTAGCTGTTCTGACGAATATTGAGGATGATCATGTGGATTTTTATGGTTCCTTTCAGGAACTGAAAAAAAACTTTTTGCTGTTCCTGGAAAAGATTCCATTTTACGGGGCGCTCATTGCCTGTGGGGATTGTCCCCATGTGCTTGAAGTTATCGGTGGAGGGCGATTCTCAAAAAAAATATGGTTTTATGGTTTGAATAAAAATAATGATTTTGTCTTGAGAGAGGAACAAGAGGGGTATGTTGTTTATCATGGAAAAGAGAAGTGGGCTTCATTACAAATCCCATTGATGGGAGAGTATAACGCCTTAAACAGTTTGGCGGCTTTAGTCTGCGGTTGGCAGGCGGGAATAGAGAAGGACACCTTGCTGGCAGGGCTGAAATCCTTTAGAGGCGTACAAAGACGAATGGAATTAAAGGGAAGGCATAATGACATTACATTTTATGATGATTATGCTCATCATCCCACAGAGGTTCAGGCTGTTTTAAAGGCTTTAAAAAAACAATTTCCAGAAAACCGAAAAGTGGTTTTATTTCAACCCCATCGTTATTCACGGTTTAAGTATCATTGGAAGACTTTTTTGAAAAGTTTTTCCGACTGTGATGTGTTGTATGTGAGTGATGTTTATCCGGCCAGTGAATCACCTTTGGAAGGAATTCATTCTGAAAAATTTATTCAGAAGCTGAATCATCCCAAAAAGTATTATGTTTCTGAAAGAGATATGGTCTCTAAAATTTGCTGGGCTTTGAGGCCGGGAGATATCTTCATTACTTTAGGTGCGGGTTCTGTCAGTAAATTTGGAGAAAATATTTTATCTTATCTGCGGGCCTAATAGGAATTTTGTTTGAAAAAACTGAAAATTCAGGGTTTATATACTTGATGCCGCAAATAAAAGAAAGCCAAAGCTTTGAATGGCAAGAGGAGATGATCTCCATTGAATTTACCTTAATGAGCTATAATTTTGACTTAAGTCCCCATTTTATTAAATGCGGCTTTAGGTATATAATTCCCGAATATTCAAACACAATCGGTATAACAAACCTCAAAATTCAATCTTAATCAGTCTAATAAAAGGTTTTAAAAAAAACTTATTATCGTATATACTGACTTTGTTAAAAACAGAGGGAGGCCCTTATGAAAAGGTTTATAATATTCGCTTTGCTCTTTAATTTGATTGCGGTGGACGCCGGTCGGGGTACAAAGGAAGAACAGAAAGCTGTGGAAAGTGTTATAGAGACTGTTTCTTCAGATGTGATTCACATTTTAAATGATGAGGAATTGTCAAAAGCAGAGAAGCTAAAGAAGTTGGAAGCTGTCATTGAGCCTTATTTTGATTTTTCCACAATGGCTAAACTTTCTATTGGGAGGCGATGGAAAAATCTTACAGAACAGGAAAAAGAGGAATATGTGGCTCTTTTCAAACAACGAATCATGAATCAGTATGTCGCTCGTCTTTTAGACCTTAAAATGTCTGGATGGGATACTGAGAAAATTGATATTTCCAGGAAAGGGACTGAATATATTGTTCGGGTCAACACAGTTGTTAATCAGGCAATAGAACCGGATCTGGAGATTCAATGGGTTCTGGCCGGAGCGGATGTTCAGGAACTTAAATGTATTGATGTTTACATTGAAGGGATTTCTTTATTAGTCAATTTACAACGGGAATTAAGGAATCTCTTAAGAAGGGAAAAAAATAACATAGAAAATTTTTTGCGATTTCTGGCAGATGAAGTTAAGAAAATCCGTTGAGATGTTAAATCTTGTTCTCTTATGAAGGAAAACAGACTTAATTCTTATTTAAAAAATCTCAAAACCTGGAGGTTATATTCTGATTTCGAAATTTTCAGTAGATTAAAACCAAGAAAATTGATGCCTGTTTTTCTTTCCATTTTTTAATTTTTATCTTTAAAATAATCTTAATGATTCTTGAAAAGGTTTTCATGCTTTTACTGTTAAATCTTTGCCTTTGTGAATTGAGTATAATTTACGAAGTTTCAGTTATAGTCAGCATATAGCTTTCTCCAAATCCTTTCTGGTATAAAAAGAATTCACATTGAAAAAATCCTGTCCGCAAATTTTATCCATCTTATCATTAAAGTCTAAAAAACCTTTTATGCTTCCTTCTTGTTTTCGCAGTAAAAATTTTTTAAGTTTTGACAGATATTCATGAAAATCCGGAAATTCCAGATAATAATCATATATATGTTTTCTTATGTTCTCAGGTAAAGTCCAACATCTTAGATAAGTTGGACCATATAACATATGGAACTGAAAAGGAATATTTTTATTTTTCGCCCATTGAAAGATGGAATATATATTATGGATATTGTAGATGGAAATTGTAGTCCGAGTATAGACACTTAACGAAGGATGCTTTTCCGCCAATTCACTCCATAAACTTGCTACTTTATCAACTTGCCGCCATTTTGAATAAACACGAATGTATTCACCTAGATTTTCAGTCCCATCTATGCTTATATGTAAGATAGTTTTTTTAGCTTTAAGAAGTATATCCAGATATTTAGAATTTGGAAAAACAGTACAGTTTGTATTTATTACAAAGATTTTTTTTGATAAATCCTTGTTTTTAATGTTTTCTAAAAAATTATAGAAGGACTTTCCAATAAAAGGTTCACCACCAAGTATCTTCCAAATATCCGCGCTATGATATGTTTCCGCTTTGGAGATTACATTTTCAAATTTAATATTTCGCTTTTGAGGAATCTGTCGATTCAGTTTTCGTGAGATGAGATCCCATTTCGTACTAAATTCTGAACTACACATCCGACAGGCCAAATTACATTCTCTGGATAGGGCTATCTGTACACCTTTTATAATAGTATCAGGTTGGTTATATTTCTGTGTGTGGGGGGGGGAGTTTTGTTTTTGTAATTTATTAAGATGTTCGGACATTTCTCTGCCATAACTCTTTAATCCTGCTTCTTCTTCGTCATAGCATCGAATACAGCCTTCCAGATACTCTTCATTTAGCATTTTTTTCCGTATATTTTTAAAAGTGGAACTGCTGAAAGCTGTTTCCACACTGCTTTTTAACTGAGTGTCCTTTTGTTCATTTTTATTCAGTTTATAGTAACAACAGGGTTTACAATCGGCGGCGGGTTTTGAAACAAAGTTGAAAGGGAGTGTACATAAAAAGGGACTTTTGAGCATTATTACATACAGTATAAATTATATTGTATTATGATACAACTGGAGCACACCCTTTTTTCCAAAATGGAGACTCGTTTTAGTTCCTTTTAATTAAAACTTGAAAATTCAAATCGGAGGAATGGAAACCCTCTTTTTCTAAGTTTTTCAATGTTGCTGTGGAGGAATAAACCTTCCTGGAAGGCATCATTTATGACAGCTTCACAAGAAGCTATAAAAGTCAGAATTCATCCTTTGGAAAAGATTAATATAACTTTTTCTTTTTACCGATAAGGAAAAGGTGGAGATGAGTGAAATTATAAGGATTTATCCTGTTTCACAAGGGAGAGGGAATTATGAATAAAAATGAAACCTTAACTCTATGGCTCAGTGTGGGAGCGGCGCTTTTTGCTGTGGTTCTGATTTACAGTTATACCCAGGAAAAAAGCATGGAAGTTTCAAAGGCTTTTGGTGTTCAAACCGCTGTGGTTGTGGCAAAAGAAAACATTCATGAAATGCAGACGGTTCAAGAGGATATGGTGGAATTACAACAAGTCCCTGAAAAATTCATTCAACCTGGTTTTGCCGGTCAAATGGAGGAAGTGGTTGGTTTGGTGGCGCTGGCTCCTATTCGCAAGGGAGAGCAAGTTTTAAAAAACAAGGTGATTAAACCTGGGGTGGAAACCGGTCTTTCCCTCCAAGTCTCTCCCGGAAAGCGTGCCATCACTTTGCCAATGGATGAAATTCGGGGAGTGGCTCGTCTCCTCAAACCTGGAGATCGGATAGATATTATCGCGGCTTTAAGTGTAGGAAAAGGGGGAGCCTCTCAAGAGAAGTATATCAAGACCCTGCTTCAGGATGTGGTGATTTTGGCCACAGGCCCTCAAATTGTTCACGAACTTCCCAGACTTCATGAGGAGGTGGGAGGTGAAGATTATATTATAAATACCAGAAGAAAAAACAATTTTAATACCATTACGGTGGAAGCTTCTCCCCGTGAAGTTCAAAATCTGATTTATATAATAGATACAGACCCTAAGGCGCTTTTTTTCTCACTTCGTCATCCCTCAGATAACGGACTCAATACTTTACACCATGTGAATTTAAAAAATGTTCTGGGGGCGCAAACTGTTGTCCCAAGAAAACCGGCAGGTCAATAAGTTTTACGGAGAATCAAATGACAAAACAGGTTCGGAGAATCCTTAAAACAGTTGTCATTCTGATTGCAATCAACAGCTTTCTTTGTCCTTTGGTTTTTTCCTTGGATCTGGAACCGAAAATTATAAAGGATCTGGATTTTTTAACTTTAGCCGTTCAGCTTCAATACGATTATCAACTTCCCCCTTCCTTGAAGGGAAAGGAGTTGAAGTTTGAGGGAAACTATACCCGTTATACAAAGATTCAGCATAGAAAAAAAGAAAATCAAATTCGTTTTATTCCCTTAAGATTGGGGTCAGGCGTATTGGTGATTAAAAGCAGAAAAGATAAAATTTTAAAGACCATTACAATTGAAGTGAAAAAGACGAACCTTCACAAGGTTGCCAAGGAGCTTCAGGAACTTCTTCTTGAGGTGGATGGGATTGAAGTGAAGATTGCCAATAATAAAGTGATCATTGATGGACAAATTCGTCTTCTTCGGGACATGGATCGTATCTATTCGGTTATTTCACAGTACGATAAGAAACAGGTAGAGTCTCTTGTGACATTTAGCCCTGAGGCGCAAAATGATATTCTGGATCTCATTCGCAGGAAAATCGGAGATGAAAATATACAGGTCACGGCTGTTCATAACCGGTTTATTCTTGAAGGAGAGGTGCAAACACCTCAGGAAAAGGAGAGAGCCGGTTGGATTGCCACTCTTTATACTCAGTGGGATCCCACGGAAGGTCAGGGAGCTGTGGGTGAAGGAAAAGTTCGGCGAAAAAGAATTGCCACTGTACAAAACCGAATTGTTGTTCAGCCGCCGCCAAAACCCACCGAAAACAAGGAAAGGAAAATATTGTGGATCACAGTTCACTATGTAGAGTTAAAAAAGGATTTTAATAAAGGTTTTATGTTTCAATGGACTCCTACTGTTCAGGATGGCACCAGCATTACTGCCGGAACAGGTGGTTTTGGGCAGGGAATAGTTTCCACGGTTACGGCAACGGTTCAGAATTTTTTCCCGAAATTGAATTGGGCGAAAAGCTTTGGTTTTGCTCGGGTTTTGCATAATGCCACGGTCGTTGTGGAAGATGATAAACCGGGAACAATTATTTCTAATACACAAGTGCCTATAACTAATATTTCAGGAAATCAAATAAAGACGGATGCTCAGACAAGCGCATCTGTTACAACAACAATTCATCCTAAAATTTTAGGATTGGCTCAAAAGGATACAGTGAGTATGTCTGTGAATTTTACGGTGGTTCATCCCGTGGGACGGGCGGATGGGGGAGCCATTACCTCTAACAAGACTGTAAAAACAGTTGTTTGGGCCCGCAGTGGACAAACGGCGGTATTAGGAGGGTTGTTCAGCACTCAGATGAACAAAGATTATAACCGGCTTCCTCAAACCGGAACAGGCGCCCCTCCTTTATTTAATTTAGTGGCGGGAAAAAATTATGACACCAGTCAGTCCCAATTTGTGGTTTTTATTACTCCATCTATAAGAAGTACTCCTTCTTATCATGTGAAAGAAATAAAGAAAAAGTTTAAAATTGATCAGGATTAAAGGATATGTCTATTAAATCAAAATGTCATGTGATTGCTGTGACAGGCGGAAAAGGCGGCGTGGGAAAAAGTGTGCTATCCGCCAATCTGGCTTTGGCCATGCAAAAGGAATTTAGGGCCTCCACGCTTCTTCTGGATTTGGATGGAAAAAGCTGTGGAGATCAAAATGTTATCTTAGGTTTGAGATCAAAAAGTAATGTTCAGCAGCTTTGTCAGTATAAGGGGGCATTTAATCAGCAGGCTTTGAATAAGCTTTTGGCTTACCATCCTTCCGGTATGGGTTTTTTGAGCGCGGTGATTGGCTTAGATCAAAGACTGATGGCGGATGCCGCGCTTTTTAAGAAACAATTTTTCAGTCTGTCCCAGTTTTTTAATTATATTTTTGTGGATATTGGCTGTGATATGTCCCCTCTTCAGGAAGTTATCCTGGAAGAAGCCAGCGCTGTGTTACTTATTGTGACTCCGGAAGTTTTAGTGGTTAATCAAACGCGCCGGATTTTATCCGATTTATCTTATCTTCCTGGAGCGCTCATGCATCTTATTATTAACCGCGCGGGAAGTGCGGGTTTAAACTCCACGGTGATTCAAAATACTTTAAGACGATCTGTACTTGCTTCTTTGCCGGAACATCATTCTGTTTCTGAAAGTCTCCATTCCTCAAAACCCTTTGTCATATCTCATCCTCAATCTCCTGTGGCAAAAGGTGTGCATGATACGGTAAGAAAACTGACCGCGGGGATTTTACAGCGGGGAAAGGAGATGGGGCGAAAGACAGCTCCGGCGAAAAAAACAGAGACTTTACCAGGTAAAAAGTCCACCCCCTCCATTCGTGGGAAAGAAGAGGAATCTCTGGATTCGCTCACTTTGCTGAAGCTGCAAATTCATTCGGAGTTGATTAAGGAAATGGATTTAAAAAAGGATCTCACCAAGGCAACAGATGAGGCGTCCCGTGTGGAATTGAGAAATAAAACACAAACAGTTATCTCCCGTCTGGTGGATTTGCGGGGGCAGGGCTTAAATCGGGAACAAAGGCTACAGGTTATTAAGCAGGTTCTGGATGAAGCTTTGGGACTTGGTATTTTGGAAGAATTATTGAAGGACACAAAAATTGGAGAGATTATGGTGAATGGTTGTGACCAGATTTACTATGAAAAAAACGGAAAAATTCAGATGAGCTCTCATACTATTACATCCAACGCTCATTTAAGAAACATCATAGAGAGAATTGTCACTCCTTTGGGTCGGAGAATTGATGAAAAAACTCCCTATGTGGATGCCCGTTTAGCTGACGGAAGCCGAGTCAATGCCATCATAGAGCCTTTGTCTATGGATGGCCCCGCTTTAACCATTCGGAAATTTCCGGCGGAAAGGATAACGGTGAATGATTATGTGTATCGTTTTCATTCCATCACAAAGGAGATGGCGGATTTTATGGAGATTTGTGTATCTCAGGGGTTAAATATTGTTATTTCCGGAGGTACAGGCTCCGGTAAAACAACTCTTTTAAATGTTCTTTCCGGTTTTATTCCCTCTACGGAGAGAATTATTACTGTGGAAGATGCGGCGGAACTCCAGTTAAAACAGGAACATGTGGTGCGCTTGGAAACCCGTCCGGCCAATATGGAAGGAGTGGGAGAAGTGAGCATTCGGGATTTAATCCGGAACACTTTGAGGATGCGTCCCGATAGAATTGTGGTGGGGGAATGTCGGGATGGAGCGGCTTTGGATATG
>JAPOOY010000055.1 GCA_026713205.1 Bdellovibrionales bacterium | reverse complement strand
TAACAGATTATAGGGGTCAAAAATGAGCGCGAATTTGACACAGTAGCGGCTGAAAGTCGCTCTGTGGCAAAACGCATGTTTGAATTTTTGACCCCTATAGGCTGTTATAAAAGGTGTAAGCGGTTGTTCTTATGAAGAACCGGAAAATTTCAAACCGGAGGAGTATAATTGAATCAGGGGTTAAGAAAAAGATGGACTCCAATCCGCTGGCACGGTAAAGAGAGATAAAAAAGGAGCATACAGTGAACGAATTTTCTTTTATTCAGGAGCTTTTAGGCGTTGTGTTAACAGGCCTGTCCGGTCTGGCTGTAGCGGGCGTTCTTTATTTAAATATAAAGAAACAGCCGGCTGGTTCGGAAAAAATGCAAAAGATCGCCGACAACATCCATCGCGGCGCCATGGCTTTTCTTAAATCGGAGTACAGCATGTTGGGAATTTTTGCGGGGATTGTGGCAATTCTGCTTTGGTTTGGATTTTCCTGGAAAACCAGTGGAGCTTTTCTTTTAGGGAGTTTTTGCTCTGCGCTAGCAGGCTTTATTGGTATGAAAGCGGCCACTCGTGGAAATGTGAGAACAGCTCAGGCGGCCGCCAAAAAAGGTATGTCGGAAGCCTTTCTTATAGCCTTTAACGGAGGGGCTGTCATGGGTTTGGCTGTGGCCAGTCTCGGTCTGCTTGGTTTAGGAGGTCTCTATATAGTTTTAACCGGTCAGGTTGATGAGAGTCAGGGGATTTCCTCTTTATTAAATATAATTTTTGGGTTTTCCATGGGGGCTTCCTCCATAGCGCTTTTTGCCCGAATCGGAGGGGGGATTTTTACAAAGGCGGCAGATGTGGGATCGGATTTAGTGGGCAAAGTGGAAGCCGGTATTCCCGAAGATGATCCCCGTAATCCGGGGGTGATTGCGGATAATGTGGGGGATAATGTGGGAGATGTAGCCGGTATGGGTGCGGATATTTTTGAATCCTATGTGGGAGCTATGGTGGCTTCCATAACCTTGGCGGCGACAATGAGTGTACCCACATTGCAGAAGTTTTTTTATGGTCTCTCCCAATCCTTTCTTATGTCACTGCCGATTTGGCTGGCGGGTTTTGGACTCTTTTCTTCCCTTGTTGGGATTTTTTCCATGAACCTTTTTAAAAAATTCAAACCTTCTTTAGCTTTAGCCGGAGCCGAACTCACTGCCGGAGTTTTGTTTCTTGCGGCAACCGCAGCGTGTATTATTCCAGGGACGGGAAATTACAGATTGTTTTTTGTAATTCTTCTTGGGCAGGTTGGAGGTATTCTCATAGGGAAGATTACCGAATTTTATACAGCCGGAAAACCTGTTTACAAAGTCGTGGCCGCCTCCAGAACCGGTCCTGCCACTAATATTATCTCAGGTGTAGCCTTGGGACTGGAATCCTGTGCCGCTCCCCTTTTCTTAATAGGGACTGTGATCATGATGTCTTTTTGGCTCTGTGGTCTTTATGGGATCGCTTTGGCGGCTGTGGGAATGCTTGCTACGGTGGGTGTGACCATGACCATTGATGCCTATGGTCCCGTGGCGGACAATGCCGGAGGCATTGCGGAAATGTCCGGTTTAGGACCGGAAGTCAGAAAAATCACAGACAGCCTGGATGCTTTAGGGAATACGACAGCCGCTATCGGAAAAGGATTTGCCATTGGTTCGGCGGCTTTAACGGCGCTGGCTTTATTTGTGGCTTTTAAGCAATCTGTTGTAGCTCAGGGGGGCGAGTTGGTTATGGATATTACCAATCCCACGGTGGTCACAGGGATTTTTTTAGGAGCTATGACAGTTTTATTTTGTGCCAGTTTAACCATGAGGTCTGTGGGAAAAGCCGCTGGAAAAATGGTGGATGAAATTCGTCGTCAGTTTAAAGAAATCACCGGTTTGTTGGAAGGTAAGGCGGAACCGGATACGGAAAAGTGTGTGAAAATTTCCACAACGGCCGCGCTTAAGGAGATGATTTTTCCAGGTCTTGTGGCGGCTTTAGCTCCTGTGGCAGTGGGTTTTACTTTAGGCCCTGCGGCTTTAGGCGGGACTTTAGTCGGAGCTCTTATTACGGGAGTGACCTGGGCTTTGTTTATGGCAAATAGTGGGGGCGCTTGGGATAATGCCAAGAAATATATTGAAAAAGGGGAAGTGCAGGGAGAAGGTAAGGGAAGCGCCACTCATTCTGCAGCGGTTATTGGAGATACTGTGGGGGATCCCTTTAAGGACACAACCGGTCCGGCCATGAATATTATTATAAAGCTTATGTCCATAGTAGCTCTTCTCATTGGTCCTTTTTTACTCTAGCCGGACCGGCGGTCTTTTTGAAAAGACACTTTCTTTTTTGAGAGAGGATGGTGTTGGGAAATGGTTTGTTTGATTTGTCCTGAGACGACAGAAGTATAAATTTGAGTGGTTTGTAGATTTAAGTGACCTAAAAGCTGTTGGATACTTTTTAAATCCGCCCCTTTTTCCAGGAGGATTGTGGCACAGCCATGACGGAAGGAATGGGGATTTTTAACTTGCTCAAACCCGGCTCGTAAAGACCAGATTTTAAGCCATCTCCAAATATCCACTCGCGAGGGGCGATTCCCTTTGTTGTTAAATATCAACCAGGGTTTTTCAGAAGGAACACATGCCGTACGGGATTTTTTTAAGTAAATTCTTACGGATTCATAAAGGTCTTCAGAGAGAGGAATAACTCTTTGATGATTTCCTTTTCCTGTGATGTTTATCCAGGATTCTGTTTCGTTAAAATCCTTCAGGTTCAGAGAAATAAGCTCACTGACACGACAACCTAAACCATAAAGAAAGCTGAGAACCAATCGGTTCCGGAGGGTTAGAGCTTTTTCTTCTCTTCCTTTGTCCTGAGCGGCAATCCAGAGAGCTTTAAACTCGTCTAAGGTTAAAAGCTTTGGAAGCTTTGCTTTCATTTTTGGAAATATAAGGTGTTTGATTTTTTCCGCTTTATCTTCGTGCCCATGAGTTTGTAGAAAGCGCAGATAACTTCTTACACTGCTTACCACACGGGCTTGAGAGCGAGCGCCTAAATTCCTTTTCGTGAGGAACTGATAGAAATCTTTTATATCTCTGTTTGTTTTCTGAAAATGCCCATAAAGCGAGAGGTCCCTTTTATAAGCCGCCACGGTATTTTGTGAATAATGGAGGTTGAATTGAACATGTCCTAAAAATTCTTCTTCCAAGATGAGTGTGGAAGATTTTTTTGGATTCATAAATCTCTCTTAATGTTTAATTTTTACTCTGATTTATAAAAACATTTTTGAAATGTTATTATAAGAAATTCTTTTTATTCTGTTCATTCCCTGGTTTTTCAGACAAATTTAATTCTTTTTAGGGGCATGAGAGTATAACTGCGCAATATAAAGGGTATGAAGGAGGGCGTCCGGCGGTTATTAGAAATTCTATAGAAATATCCATAGCCGGTTTTTTGAGAGGGCCTTGGCTCCTCAGCACTATCTGACTTTGGCGAATATCCGCAGAGGATTGATAGGACTTACTTAAAGGGGAACTGTGAGG
>JAPOOY010000056.1 GCA_026713205.1 Bdellovibrionales bacterium | reverse complement strand
TATGTTTGCAAAGACAATATTTTCCGGAACAGGGAACCCCATCACAGGCAGATCTTCATGAACTTTTTCCATATAATTTATCCACACAGGCAGGGCCACCCGGCTTCCCGTTTCCCCCCGTCCCAGAGTTTTTTCTGAATCAAAACCCACCCAGACACCTGTTGAAATAAATGGAGAGTAACCTACAAACCAAGTGTCATAATAACCATCTGTTGTTCCTGTCTTTCCAGCCAAGGGCCGCCTTAAGACCCGAGCCCGACGGGCGGTTCCCTCAGCATCCTCTATCACTCCGGAAAGAAGGTTTGTAACAATATAACTATTTGTTTCAGGAATAAGTTGATTGGAGTTCTCTTCCAGGAGCTTTTTCCATTCCTGATTTCTTTCTGTAGAGTCATTTTCCGGAAACCATTTCCCCTTTTCCTCTTGAATAACCTGCCAATTTTTTTCTATTTTTTCCTGAAACATTTCATCCAATGATAAATTGGAGAGGAGCTCATCTCCTGTTTGATCTTCCACGGAAAGGATAAGACGGGAGGTTAGTCTTTTCCCCAGCTTTCCAAATACGGAAAAGGCTTTTGTTATCTCATAAAGAGTGAGAGCGCTGGAGCCTAAGGCCATTGTAAAATCCGGATTCAAGGGGCTGAAAAGACCTAAAATGCGAGCATAAAAACGAACCCATTTTAAACCGGTTTTTTCAATAACCCTCACTGTAGGCACATTAAGTGATCGGATAAGAGCGGAACGAAAGAGAATATCGCCGGTAAATCGATCGCTGATATTGGAGGGTTTCCATATTTTTTGTTCTTCCGGATCTTCCAACTCCTCTTCAGGAGGGTCTTTTTTTGCGTCTTCATCCGCTTCTTCCGGAGTGAACACAACAGGAACATCACTCAGAATAGAGTTTGGGTTGAAACCTCTTTCCATTGCGGCTCCATAAACAAAGGGTTTGAAAACGGAACCGGATTGTCTGAGAGCCTGCCAGGCGCGGTTAAATTGGGATCGGTTATAATCATAACCTCCCACAAGAGCCAGGATATCTCCATTTTCCAAATCAAAGGAGATGAGCCCGCCCTCTACCAAAGGTTCCTGATATAATTCCAGCTTTAAGTTTTTCTCCTTTTTTTCATTTTTCAGATTTTTAGATTCCATCCGGGCAAAACGAAGGGATATGACATCATGATTTTTAAAGACCTCTGTTAAATCTTCCAAAAAGGTTTGCTCTGATTTTTTTTCTATAGGAACAGCCCATTTAATATCTTCTAACTTGAGGGTTTCCTCCCCCCAAGGAGTTAGAGCTGTCATGGCCGTTTTCTGAACATCCGTTAATAAGGCTGTAAAAACCTTTCCCTCCATGTGTTCTTTCTGGTCCTTCCAGAAAAAATCCTGTTCCTTTTTCTTTTGATTTAAAAGGAACTCTTTTACTTCCTCCAGTTCCTCTTCATGTTGACCGCTTATTCCGCTGTAAGGTGGAAGAAACAAATGGGTTTTTAATTCTCTTTTTAATTTTTCAGCTGTTTTTTCAAGGAGTTCTTTTCTTTCTTCCGGGGTCGTTAAATGATCTTTTACTCCGCGAAACCCTTGTCTTTTATCCAACTCTTCCAATCCTTTTCTCAAGGTGTTTCTTGCAGCGGTTTGTTTTATAAAGTCCATTGCAATCTTTACTTTTAATCCTCCTTCCAGAAGATGCTTTTGATCAAAATGCTTAAGAAGGATACGACGGGTTGTTTCCAGAAAATAAGGGCTTTCACTGTTAAAGTCTTTTCGCATATAAACCTTAACAGGTTGAGCGAGAGCTTTTTTAAAAACCTCTTCCGTAATATATTCTTCCTTTAACATACGATTTAAAACATACACCTGCCGGGCCTTGGCCCGCTCCGGATTAAAAACCGGAGAGAACCGACTGGGAGCCTTTGGGAGACCTGCCAGCAAAGTGGCTTCCTCCAGGGAAAGATCTTTGGTGGATTTTCTAAAATAAGTACGGGAAGCCATTTCCACACCATAAGCTCCATGACCAAGGTAGATCTGATTAAGATAAATATAGAGAATATCCTGCTTGCTTAAGGCCGTTTCCATTCGGAGAGCCAGGATGACCTCCTTAAGTTTTCGGGTATAGGTTTTTTCCGAAGACAGCAAAAGGGTGCGTGCCACCTGCTGAGTGATGGTGGACCCTCCCTGAACTTTTTTTCCTCCCGCTTTAAGATTGGCCCAGGCCGCCCGCAGGATGGCTTTATAGTTGATACCCCGATGGGCAAAAAATGAGCCATCTTCCGCGGCTACAAAGGCATGAATGAGATGGGCCGGCATGTCTTCATATTTAAACAGCAGCCGACGCTGAGTGAAAAACTCACCGACTTTCTTATTGTTTCGATCATAAACCTCTGTGAGAAGAGGGGGATGATAGTCGGACATGGTTAATAATCGGGGTAAACTTAAAAAAATCCAGGAAAAATAAAAGAGAAAAAAAAGAAATGCCATTATAAACACCACTCCGGCCCTCTGTAGTGGTGTCCAAAATTTGACTTTATGAAGTATCTCTTTAAAAAACATGAAAATCCTAAGCCTTGCACTTTAACATGTTTTTTAAAATAAAGGGGATTTCAGCTCACTGCTCCATGTCTTTTTTCTCAATATATTTCATTGATTATGTGAAAAATACGGATGATTTTTCCAAATAAATCCTATATAGTGGCTGTTCCGGCGAAGGAGAAAGAATGAAAAAAACCTGGTTTCTTTATTTCAGCTTAATTGTCTGTTGTGGAATCGCCACAGCCCGTTGGTCCACTGAGGAGGACGCCGCTTCACGCTATGAACTAAGGCGAAGTTTTATTAAAGTGAAGAAAGACGGCACTTTTACAAAGGAAGAGGAGATTAAAGTAACTCTTCTTAAAGAGTCGGCTGTGGGAAGTTTCGGAAATTATTATTTAACATATAATGGACAGGCTCAGAAAATAGAAATTCTTTCCGCTAAAAGCGTTGCGAAGGGAAAAGAATTTCCTGTTGATTTAAAACTTATTGAAGATAAACCCTTAGCCTCTTCTCCAAGGGGTTTTGATCAAATTCGTCAGGTTCTTATTGTATTTCCCCGCCTCCAGGTGGGATCAGTTCTGTATATTCATTACCGTCGTCATTTCAAGGTGGTGCCTTTCAAGGATTTTTTTTCTTACTTTTATAACTTCAGTGGTCGTTTCTTAACACATCGGGAAATCACAGTGGAATCGGAGCGCCCCTTATTTTATAAAATCAATAATCCGGGACAGCTTTTAAAAGTTTCTTATCGCGCTCACAAGAGAAAAAGAAAATATATATTTAAGGTTACATTGAGGCGCCCTATTTTTAAAACAGTAGTAGATGAAGGTTATCCTTTTATAAATCCTAACTTATTTCCCTGGATAGAAGTGTCCACCACTACAAAATGGCCTCGGATGGTTAAGTCCCTGGGGAGTCAATATGAAAAAATTATAGAAGCTCCTTTGCCGAAAATGCACAAGACTATTTTAAAATCAGTTCAAAAGATTCCCACAGGCCCTGAAGATCAGATTGAGTTTGTTATTTCCTCTTTAATAGGGAGAATCCGCTATTTCAGGGATTGGAAAGCTATCAATGGAGGTTATGTTCCCCGCTCCCTTTCCGTTATTGCCGAAACCGGTTTTGGAGACTGTAAGGATTTATCTGTTAGTTTGGCGGCTATTTTAAGAAAAATAGGTTTTACAGCTCATGTTGGTTTTATTCAGCGTGGCGGTTGGCGCCACAGTCTTAGTGATTTTACTCTTCCAAACGGGGGAGCTTTTAACCATGCCATTGTTCTTGCGGAAAAGGCGGGAAAAGTGTTTTGGCTGGATCCCACCAATAAGGTCAGTTATGCTCGGGGATTATTTCCGGATATAGTGGATCGGCAGGTTCTTGTCTTGAAGAAACCAAGAGCGATACTGTTGAGAACTCCAAAGATTAACAGCAAAGGAGCTGAATATAAAATAACGAGGAATTTTAAAATAACCAATACAAAGGAGATTAGAGTTACGGGGGCCATTGATTTTAAAGGTCGGGGGGCTATTTCTTTTACGGGAGCTTCTTTATATAAATCCAAGGAAAGTTTGGATTATGATTTTATTCAATTTACCGGAGTGGATACCGCCTCCCTCAAAGAATGGAAAGTGGAGGGATATGATCTCTCCTCTCGTATAGTGAAGGATTTTTCCGTAAAAATATCCTATAGTATGAGGCAAAACAGCCATCCCTTTAATTTTCTCACTCAATTGGGTCCGATCTTTGCTTTTCCGCGATGGGGGCGGGTTAACGCTTTTGATATTAGAGTTCGGGATCGGGTATCTGATTTGTATTTAGGACAGCCGTATCGGGCCGTCATGATTTCAAAATTAAAAAACATAGAGCCTGTGGGAAATTCGGAATTTAATTGTAATTTTCAAAGTCCGTGGGCTGATTTCAAACGCAGTGTAGTGTCCCTTCAACCTTTTACTGTAGAGGATATTTATGACTTTAAATTGCCTTGGATTTCTTCCAGGGAATTAAAAAGCTCTAAATTTAGACGACTACAAAAAAATATCAGAAATTGTTTTAAGAATTTTTTAATGGTTTATAAAAAATCAGGTTGATAAAATCTGACAAACCATCCCCTGGATTTCTTGACTCTGAAATTTCAAATCCAATCTCTACCGATCCGGTTTGAATTTTTCGGTTTTTCAGATGCAAGAATACTTACACCCTCCCTTAAAAGAATAGAGGGGGTCAAAAGTGAGTTCGGCTTTGACACAGTAGCGACTGAAAGTCGCTCTGTGGCAAAACGCATGTTTGAACTTTTGACCCCCTCTATTCTTTTAAGGGAGGACATAATTTTATGTAAGAGGAAAACCGAAAAATTCAAACCCGATCGGTATAATTCTAATCTCCACATCACTCTTCATAACAGCCCTCTTCCTCGCAAAAATCCTGAATAATTTTACTCATCCGACTGAATATAGACCCCTGGGCGTCTATCCTCTTAAGCCTCTCCTTCTCCTTTTTTGCGGCCTCCTC
>JAPOOY010000101.1 GCA_026713205.1 Bdellovibrionales bacterium | reverse complement strand
TCCTTTAAGAAAATAGAGGCGCCAAAAGTTAAGCCTTGCGTTTTGCCACAAAGCGGCTGATAGCCGCATCTGTGTCAAAGCCGAACTCACTTTTGACCCCTCTATTTTCTTAAAGGAGGGCCACTTTATGTCAGTGGAAAACCGCAAATTTCAAATACGATCGGTAAATCCTGATAAACAAAGCTAAATTACAGTTTGGAAAGAGTAATAAACAGCTTCAGTCTTGATGGTAAACATCTCGTAATTTCTGTAGTGAATTTTCTGGGCTATTAATAAATACGGATAATGCGGATAAGCAGAACTCTAATTTTTTAGGATAGTATCTTGAACAAAATAATAGATTTTCGGCTACAACTCTTTCTGGCATTTGTGGCTGATAATCCATAATTGAAGATCCAGGATAAGATCCCTCTATAACAATCTTACAGGTTTCCGGATTTGCGTGATCTTCACAGAGGGATTTAAGAATAGGATCTTCCTTGTAGGTAGATTCAATAGGAGCAGGCCTTCCATCCATCATCATCTTTCCTAGTGCGTGTAAAAATAGTGTTTTAAATTCTTTTTTATATTCAGTTTCACAGGTTTCCGGCTCTTCGTGATCTTTACAAGTATCTTCAATGGCAGTATCTAAATCATCATATGCTTGTGTAGTATTTTCATCAGCTATAGGTTTAGCCTTACAGGTTTCCGGATTTGCGGAATCTTCACAAAGAATTCTAATAACACGCTCATCATAAGGGCCAATAATGGCAACGAAAGGATTATTAGATAAATGATCTGTAATAAAGTCATGTATAACGCGCATATTTTTCATAAGTAGATTTAGAGATATTGTTTTTGTTGCTTTTTCACAAGTTTCCGGATTTGCGTGATCTTCACAGAGGGATTTAGTAGGATTCTCATTATTAAGAATAGGATCTTCCTTGTAGGTAGATTCAATAGGAGCATGCTTTAAACTCATTGTCTTTACTAGTGCGTGTAAAAATAGTGTTTTAAATGCTTTTTTATATTCAGTTTCACAGGTTTCCGGCTCTTCGTGATCTTTACAGGTATTTTCAATGGCAATATCGAAAGCATCTTTATAATGTGTTTGTGTAATATTTTCATCAATAGACCAGGATAATTGCGGAAAAAGCAAAAGACTAAATATCCATATATATTTCATATCATCCTCCTTATTTATGCGAAAATGGAACTTGATAGTATAACAAAAAACTGTCTTTTTCCAGAAAAAAGGCAAAAGTGTAAAATTTTCCGATGAAAGTGTAAAAAATCTACATTTTTAAATCAAAGGAGCATAACAGTTGATTTTTAAAGATCAAAAATTTTCCCGGGATTAAGGATTCCATCGGGATCAAATACTCTCTTGATTTTTTTCATTAGTTCTATTTCCTCTTCAGAGCGAGTGTAGTTTAAATAAGGTTTTTTTAAGAGGCCAATGCCGTGCTCGGCGGAAATAGTTCCCTGGTATTTTTTGACCAGAGAAAAAAGTATAGCGCTGGCTTTTTCACATTGTTTAAGGAAAGAATCTTTTTCCAGGTTTTTGGGTTTTAAGATATTAATGTGAAGATTTCCATCGCCAATATGACCAAACCAAATCACTTCAAATTCAGGGTATTGTTTTTTAAGACATTCTTCCACTTCATCTAAAAATTCCACCATGACAGAGGTGCGTACGCAAATATCATTCTTGTAAGGCTGATGTTCACTGAGGGATTCCGTAATATTTTCTCTAAATTTCCATAGCTCCCTGGCCTGGGTTTGATTTTGGCTGAGAGTTCCGTCTTGCAGAAGGTTGTCATTTAAAGCTTTTTCAAAAAGATCAAAAGCTTTCTCTTTATCTGATTCTTCAATTTCCATTAGAATATAAAAAGGAGAGCGGTTTTCCAGAGGAAACACAGCATCGGAGGATTCCATAACATGATTTAAGGCTTTATCGGTGAACATTTCAAAAGCCATAGGCGCTATTTGGGTTTTAAAATGTTGGTAGAGCTTTGGTATATGGGATTTGTTTTCCACGGAAAATAAAAAGACCAGAGGATCTTTCGGCGGAGGGGAGAGCAATTTAATAAGGGCTTTTGTGATAAATCCGAGAGTTCCTTCACTGCCAATAAACAGATTCATAAGGTTGTATCCTGTTGCATTTTTTATCAACCCCCGCCCGAGGTTTAAAACTTTTCCCTCCCCCGTGACTACTTCCAGACCCAGAACACTTTGTCTCATGGTTCCGTAACGGATCACATGAACTCCACCGGCATTTGTGGCAATATTCCCCCCTATTTGACTGGAACCTTCAGCGGCAAAAGAGACGGGAAAAAAGCAGTCCCTTTCCAGAGCAAATTCCTGGAGAGTTTGAGTGACCACCCCCGGCTCCACTAAAACCGTTTGTTCCACAGGGTTAAAATCAGAGAGATGATTCATTTTATCAAAGGAAACCACAAGCTCTCCCTTAAGAGCCGTTGCTCCTCCGCTAAGGCCGGTTCGGCCTCCTGAGGGAATTAAAGAGATTTTATGGCTTTTGGCCCAATTAACAATATGGACCACATCTTCTGTGGACTTTGGAAAAACCACAGCTCCGGCTTTGCCGTTCCATTGCTTAAGCCAGTCCTGCCCGTAAAGTGTTAAAAGATCAGAATCAGTGACAACTTGATCGGGAGTAAGATGAAACTTCAGCTCCTTCAGGTTCAAGACAGTTCTTTTGCTCAAAAAGGCAGGTCAGAGGAACTGCTTCCTTTATCTGCAGTAAAGGAAGGTTCACTTTGATAAGAAGTCTCTGTTTGATTCTGGTTGGACTGTTTGTCCTGATTGGCTCCTTGATTAGGACTCCCCAGAAATAACACCTGATTGGCTACAACTTCTGTGGTGTAGCGTTTTTGACCCTGATCGTCATCCCAGGAACGGGTTTGAAGATGCCCTTCTATATAAACTTGCCGTCCCTTTGCGAGATACTCGGCGCAAGTTTCCGCTTGTTTGCCCCATACCACTATGCGGTGCCATTCCGTGTGCTGTTGTTTTTGTCCTTCTCTGTTGATCCAGCTTCTACTGGTAGCCAGATTAAAAAGGGTTACTGTTTTTCCACTGGCTGTTTTTTTTACATCTGGATCAGCTCCCAAATTGCCAACTAATGTGACTCTGTTTACACCCATCATGATTGGACCTCCTTCTGTTACAGCTCTATTTACCCTTTATGGCTTGCAGCGCTGGTTGATATTAGCCTTTTATCTTGTCACCTTATAAAGTCTTTTTACAAGAGACAAGCATTATTCTGCCCCTATTTGTTATGAAAAGCAAAGATATGATAACTGAAAAAGAAGGGTTTTATCAGGTTTTGAACTTTTTGATTCTTAAAAATCCGAAATTTTTTCGATATCCGGAGGTTTTGTTCCATTTCCTGTAATGCGGCCCAAATACTGCCAACCTTTTGGAGTGGGTGTTTTTATACTTAAGAGCAGTAAATCCATGAGAGATAGTTTAAAATCTCGGTCCGTGTTGGCGGATAACTGAAGATCGTATTGTCCTAACCGAAAGCGATTCCTTATGAAACGAAATTCCATATCCCCCCTCATTT
Source organism: Bdellovibrionales bacterium (assembly GCA_026713205.1). GTDB lineage: Bacteria > Bdellovibrionota > Bdellovibrionia > Bdellovibrionales > UBA1609 > JACOND01. Next base: position 246 of record JAPOOY010000101.1, on the reverse strand, counting down.
GCAGGAAAAAAGGATCTGTATCTCGGCCCAAAAGGAGCTTTTCCAATGTCACCTGTTCCTCTGAAAGGCGAGCGATAATTTGTGCTTCCGCCCACTGTATATCCGGCAGTTGTAAAGGACCTAGATCCGTTTCCAGGAGGATTTGTTTAAGTTTTATGTTTTGGCCCTGTAATTGTATAAAACCCGTTCCACTGAGAAAATTTCTCTCCGGCCCTTCAATTTCAAACTGAAGGTTGATATGTCCCG
>JAPOOY010000059.1 GCA_026713205.1 Bdellovibrionales bacterium | reverse complement strand
TTGTTGTTTTTAGTGGCGGACCGGGGAAGGGCACAAAAGAGGTGTTAAATGAAATTCAGGAGCTGGCACAAGGGGGAGCCTTCGGCAGTATTGTTGGGCGAAATGTTTTTCAGCGTCCAAAGAAAGAAGCTCTGGATCTTTTAAAACAAATTATGAGCATCTATCAGGAAGCAGCCTCACCGAAGGAATAGTTTTATAAAATCTCATGTTAATTTATTTCATCAAACAGCTATGAATCCGCTCAAAAAAGAAAAACAACATAAACGGGAGCAGCTTTTACAAAAAGGTGTGGACCCTTACCCTCACTCTTATCACAAAGAGCGCAGCACCCTTTGGATTCAGAACAAATACCAATCTCTTTCAGTGGGAGAATCTTCCGATGATATTGTCATATCCGCCGGACGGGTGATGAGAAAAAGAGATATGGGAAAGGCCGCTTTCTTTAACATTCAGGATCAGGAAGGCGAATTTCAGTGCTATATTAAAAAACAGGATTTTTCTGATAAAGATAAAAACCCTTCTCATGTGAATGAAGAAAAAGATATGCCTGCAGCAGAGTCTGCTTCAAAAGTGAAAGTGGATTCAAATGTTAACAAAGTAAATGTAGAGACTCTCCATTCCTGGGATATCTGGAAGCTCACAGACATTGGGGATATTGTGGGCATTGAAGGTCAGCCCTTCCGAACAAAAAAAGGGGAGCTGTCCCTCCGAGTTAAGAAACTTCAAATGCTTTGTAAAACTTTGGAGCCCTTGCCGGAAAAATATCATGGCCTGGAGGGAAAGGAATTAAAGTACCGCTTTCGTCATTGGGATTTAGTAATGGATTTGAAATCCCGGGAGATTTTTAAAATCCGATCCAAAATTATTAAAGAGATACGAACCTTTATGGATAATAAGGGTTTTTTAGAGATGGAAACACCTGTCCTTCAATCCATTTATGGTGGAGCTATGGCTGTGCCTTTTAAAACCCATCACCGCCGTTTGGATAGGGAAATGTATTTAAAAATTTCTCCGGAAATTTATCTGAAAAAGTTAATTGTGGGGGGGTTTGAAAAAATTTATGAAATCGGGAAAAACTTCAGGAATGAGGGGATTGATCGCACTCATAATCCGGAGTTCACTATGATGGAGTATTACGAGGCATATACGGACTATAACGATCAGATGAAGCAGTTTGAACAACTGATTTGTTATGTAACTGAAAAAATCAAAGGCGGTTTAAAATTTACTTATCAGGGAAAACCTTTGGATTTTACTCCTCCCTGGAAACGAATGACCGTTAAGGAAGCCATTAAGACATACAGTGAACAAAATACGGATGTGGATCAAATGGATTTAAAAAGTTTATTTGAGTATGTACGCTCTCTTGAACCTGAGGTTGATTTAAAAAATATTGAAACAACTTTAAGGAACGATAAAAATGTTTCCTCTCCTGAAATGGAAGATTTAAAGGATGAACTGATTTTAATGGCTTTTGAGTTAATAGCGGAAAAGAAACTCTGGAATCCCACTTTTATAATGGATTTTCCTTTGGCTGTTTCTCCTTTAACAAAAAAGCATCGGCAATGGAAAAGTATTCATAAAGCCGGTGAAGATACAAAATACTACAGAACAGTGGAGCGTTTTGAGCCTTATATTGCCGGCATGGAAATTGGAAATGCCTATACGGAATTAAACGATCCGGTGGATCAGAGGGAAAGACTGACTCTTCAGGAAAAACAACGGAAAGAGGAAGGCTCTTCTCATCCTGTGGATCAAAATTTCCTTCATGCTTTGGAAGTGGGAATGCCTCCCACAGGCGGTGTGGGTTTGGGCATTGAGAGATTAGTTATGATTTTAACGGATCAGGCCAGTCTTAGAGACTGTATATTATTTCCCATGTTAAAAGAAAAAGGTTAAGAGTATAGATTTCTCTAATTTAAACTTTAGGATTATTTTAATGAAAAGATGCCATTACACCACTTCACCGGAAAACTTTAAATTCCAAATACAATTCTAATCAAATTACTATGGGTCAGGAAACAGGACAATCTCATTATACACAGAAGGAAGAACAGGAGTTCTACCTGCGGCTTAAGGAAGAAACTTCCTGGATTAAGCAATGGATACAAAATAAACACTTTAAAAAATCCCCTTTAATATGCGGATATGAAGTGGAAGGATGGATTATTGATGATCAGGCCCTGCCGTATGCCTGTAGTGATCAGTTTTTAAAACTTCTGGACGATCCTCATGTGACACCTGAACTTTCAAAGTGTAACTTTGAAATTAATGGAAACCCTTTTAAAGTGGATCAAACTCTAGCCTCCCATTTAGAGGAGGATTTTTATTTTTATTGGAAGAAATGTTCAGAGACTTCAGAGACAGCTCTGCAAAAAAAAGCGCGGATTTTATGTATTGGAACTTACCCGGACTTGACACAAATACCCTTTGGAATGAAGCAAATTTATCCACGAAACCGATATTATGCCATTAACAGTCGCATCCATTCTTTAAGAAAAAAACCTGTTCATATTCAAATTCAAGGGAAGGACACTTTACTCCTGGATAACTCCAATATTATGCATGAGGCGGAAACCACATCTTTGCAAATTCATTTACAGGTGAACTTTTCCCAGGCAAAGAATTTTTACAATGCCTCTTTAATTGCCAGCCCCATTATGAGCGCCCTTTGTGCAAACTCCCCCTATGTTTGTGGAAAGGAGCTTTGGGAGGAATCCCGTATTCCGCTTTTTGAAAAGGTCATTTCATTGGAATCGGAAAATGAAGAAAAACCCGTGTCCCGTGTTGGTTTGGGCCATGGTTTTGTTCAGGATTGCATCTCTGAACTTTTTGATCAAAATCTTTCTTACTCTATTTTACTTCCTGAATTGCAAAATTCAGAAAAAGAAAAAATGAAGCATCTTTTGTTTCACAACGGAACCATCTGGAGATGGAACCGGCCCCTTATCGGATTTGATGAAGAGGGACAACCTCATTTTCGTGTGGAGCATCGTGTTCCCTCTTCCGGCCCCACTTTAATAGATATGCAGGCCAATATATTTTTCTTTATAGGTTTAATTCACTTTATAAAAAAACAAATAGCCAATCAGAAAATCCCTATCACTTTTCAGGAATTGGAACAGTTTTTTTACCAAGCTTCACAATTTGGGCTTTCCGCTGAAATCAAATGGCTGGATGAACAGATGTATTCAATACAGGATTTACTTCTGCAAAAAATAATTCCTTCCGTTTGGGAAGAGCTTAATAACCTTTCTTTGTCCTGTTCCCGTACAGAGAAATTAATTAAGGATGTTATTAAAAATCGCGTGGATTCCCTCCAAACAGGCTCCACCTGGCAAAAAGCCTATGTCCAAAACTTTGGAAAAAAATTTGACAAACTTGTGGAAAATTATTGGAAAAATCAACAGACAAATTGTCCTGTTTATCAATGGAGAGTTTAAGAAAATGACTGATTCATTACAAATTTTAAAACATATCCCTGAAGGATTTTTAAACATAAAGCCGCGGGACATAATAAAGCTCATTTCTTCTCCCACAATTTTCCATTTAAAGGGGAAGGAGGAGCCTCCTCTTTTTATTTCCCTTTTACTTCATGGAAATGAATTTTCCGGATTGATTATTTTGCAGGAAATATTAAAAAAGTATGAAAAGGATTTACCAAGAAATCTTATTATTTTTATTGGGAATCCAAAAGCCTGCGCTCAAGGAGTGCGTCATTTGGAGGATCAACCCGATTTTAATCGGATATGGAATAAAGAACATTCCTCTGAATATCCTTTAACAGGATCTGTTTTGGAATATGTGAAGAAAAATAAGATTTATGCCGCCGTTGATATTCATAATAATACAGGAGAAAATCCTCTTTATGCCTGCATCAGCAAAAAAGATTTGGATTTCATAAAACTGGCTCAAAGTTTTTCAGAAAATATTGTTTATTTTACCCGTCCCCATTCTGTTTTATCCCAAGCTTTATCTCTTATAGCTCCTTCCCTTGTGATTGAATGTGGACTTCCCGGTTACTCTCAAGGTATTACAACCGGAGTTCAATTTATTGAAAAGCTTTTGAACTCACAAGAATCTTGGAAAAAAGAAGAAATTCAAATTCCTTATGTTTATTCAACCTATGCAACTCTTTTGATTGATTCGGATTCAGAAATTTCTTTTGAATCTCAATTGGTTTTGAAAAAAGGACAACTTTGCTTGTCGGATCAGATAGACCAATTGAACTTAAAAGAAGTGCCTGTGGGAACAATTCTTGGAAAGGTAAATAATTTTAATCCATTCAAGTTGATAGATAATAAGGGCCAAGATGTTTTCAATCAGTTTTTTTCTATTATTAATAATAATTGGATTGTTAAAGCTTCTTTTATCCCTTCCATGTTCACAAAGGACACCCGTATTGCTAAATCAGACTGCCTTGGGTATGTGATGCAAAAAATTTCCATTACTGATTTTTTGAATAAACAAAAGAATGAAGCAAATCCAGTTTAAACCGATCGTGCTTGAAATTTCCGGTTTTTATTAAGAGACATAGGCCCTTTATAACAGACTATAGGGGTCAAAAATGAGTTCGGCTTTGACACAGTAGCGGCTGAAAGTCGCTCTGTGGCAAAACGCATGTTTGAATTTTTGGCCCCTATAGTCTGTTATAAAGGGTGTAAGCATTCTTTCTTATGAAAAACCGGAAAATTTCAAACCGGAGGAGTATAATAAAGAAGGTTCTGATTTTTAAGTAAGAAATTTGTAATATTTATTTTTTGTATGGCCATAGGCTTGAAGTTTATTATGATTTTTTAAATCTCTCTGAGCTTGGCGGCGGTGAATTTGAAAGTTAATCTTTTCCAGATAGTCTTGCACTGTAATAATCTTCTGAGATTTTAAAAGCTCATCAATAATAGTTTTTCTTTGAGGAGCGGAAATCAGTGTTTTTTTAACGGGTTTAACTTTATTGATTAAAAGTTCCTTAGAAAAGTATCCCCATTGACGGTAAGGTTTTATGGAGTGTAAACATTCTTCCTGCATCAATTTTCCTGAGGGTTTATACAAACCAATAAAAAAAAGTTCATCATTTGCCGGAGAAATATCAGTCATTACGCATTTTACCCATTGAAGATAAATTTTCTTGTTCCATTTTTTATTTTTTAGATGTTGAGAATAGTAAAAAGGCACTTGTTCAAGTAAAGCTCCAAAAACCGCCGGCCAAACCTGTTGTTTTAATTGGTAATTGATTTCTACGGGATTGTGCTTTTGCCAAAATTTTGCAAGATAGGCTATGAGAATTTCTCCTAAACGAGGGTCCAAGCGTGTCCACTGGCTCCAAAAAACGAGATTCTTTGTCGGAATAAGTTGGTGGACAAACTGTAGGGCTTTATAAGCCCGAGAAAGTTGCCTCTGATTTGGAATTTTCTTTAATCCTTTCATAAGTTCATTTCATCTAAAATTTCATACAAAAAATCCAAAGCTTTTTGAGATAAGGGAATG
>JAPOOY010000060.1 GCA_026713205.1 Bdellovibrionales bacterium | reverse complement strand
GTTTTGATACCTTTTTTTTGTAAGATTTCCGCCACTTTTTCTATGGGAGGTTTAATCAGTCCCACGAGCTTTTGAATGTCTGACCATTTTATGTTATAGGCTATATTTAAATTATATGGCAGTTTTTGAAGTTCAGGGTCAGATTTTCTTTTTTCCCAATACTCTGTTAGTGTTCTTATTTCCTTTCTTCGTAAAATCTCTGCGATTTCTTCCAGGGAATGATCTTCAGCTCGCACCACCACTTTAAGTCCCACGAGCTTTTGAATATCTGACCACTTCATTTTATAGGCGTGAGGTAAACTGTCCGGTAAGAGTTGGAGTTCGGGGTCAGATTTTCTTTTTTCCCAGTATTCAGTTTGAGTTTTGATACCTTTTCTTCGTAAAATTTCCGCCACTTTTTCTATGGGAGGTTTCTCTTTCCAGAAACTCCATGTTGAGTTCTCCAACTCCCTTCTTAACTCCCCCCTTAACTCCAATAACTCCTCACGACTTAAAGGTCTAACCTCATCATTCATGATATCGGAATCCCCTGAAGCATATCTCAGCACTCCTCCTGAAAAACCGGACGAGACTTGAGCCATATCCAATAAACTTAATAGTTCCTCAGCTCTTGTTGCATCCATGTAACCTGATAAAAGCACAATATCTGAGCCCAACTTCCCGGGATAAAGACGAAGCACTCTTCCTATCCTATGCACCATCTGCTTCACTGAAACATTCGTATTCAAATCTATATAAGCCGATAAATGAGGCAAATCCACTCCCTCATCCAAAGCTCGAACTGCCACAATATAATGGGCTTCACTTTGCTCCGAACGATTTAATATCCCCTGCCTCTCACCCCTTGTTAAATCCGAGTGATAAGCCTCAAACTCCGTGTCTTTAAAAACCTGACTGAGGAAATTGACCAGGCGATTTGCTTCTGAAATACTCGCCGTTACAATAAAACCCTTCCGATTAGACTGAATAGTACGATAGAGTAACCCCGCAAGACGGTTATAATGATGTGGATTTAATACATAAAAATTGCTTTCTCCTTTAGTAAACAAAGGATGTTCTTCTGTTTCCTGAAAATTGACAGGACCGAAAATATAAAGATCCTCAAAAGGGGTGATCTCCCCTTCCTGAATGGCCAGGGAAAGCTGCTCTATAATCTTCTCCGGGGGATGGGATTGGAATGGATCCTTTTCCCCGTTGAGATAAGACCAGTGCTCTCTTTCAAAAAGTTCCCGGAGGTTTATTTCATGGTGTACGGGAGTGGCTGTAGTTCCAACTAAAAAAGCTCCACTTTGTTCCTGTAATTTTAAAAGCACGGCTTTTGTGTAAAAAGCTCCCAGATGATGGGCTTCATCCAGATAAACGCCTTTTGTATTTTTAATGAGTTCTTCGTAAAGATTTGAGTGTTGATCCTCCAGGAAATGAAGTTGGCTTTTTAAGGTTTGAGTGGTGATGACTAATACCACCGGTTCTTCAAGGGTAGTGGCCTGCTCCACTTCGTCCGCAAAGGTGTGATTTGATCTCTCATTCCAATTGATGATAAAAGTTCCTGTTTCCTTCAGTTCCTCTTGAAGGGCTTGGTGAAGTTGATCAACAAGATGGATCTGATGGGCTGTGACCAGATGAAGTCCTGGAAAGAGATTGTCTTTTACGCTTCTGGAAAGAATGAGAGTTTTTCCTGTTCCGGTGGGGGAGATGAGAAGAATGCTGGAAGAGCCTTCCTGACGAGCTGTTTTAATAGCTTTAAAAGCTATTTTTTGAGTTTTTGTGTATTGAAGAGTTTCTGTAGGAGAGATTTGGGGGTGAAGTTCATGTCCAACGAGCCAGAATTTAAGGAGAGAGGTATTTTCCAGAGCGCTCCAGGAGGGAAGTTTCAATACTTTAAGAGAAGAGGGGGATAGAACGATTTCAGGAGAGATGAGATGGGGAGCGAGTTCAATTTGAAAAGAGGAGGAAGAGTTTGAGTGAAGGGAGAAGCAGTCTGCTCCACAGGAGGTGATAGGGAAGTTGGGGAGGAGTGTGTTCTTATTGGGGGAGATGGCTTCAAGCTGCCGGGTAAGCGTTTGAATGGGATCGGAAGAGAACCCTTTTGTATAACAGAGTGAGGAGTTGTCAGAAGCTCTGACAAATGTGGAGTTTAGACTGAAGATGAGAGAAATAAAAAGAAAGGATAGCTTTTGATTCATAATTGGTGACTTTATAATATATCGCGGAAAAAACAACAAATACGGTAAAAGCTTTACCCTTGAAAATGCTCAAACTTTAAACACAATTCATATATACTGAACCGGTTTGAGTTTTGTGGTTTTCCGCTTATATAAAGCCAGCCAAGAGTAATCCTTCTTTCATCTTGTTAAAAAATCTCTTAGACTTTTTGATCCTCAAAATTCAAACCGGTTCAGTATAGCTCCATTGAGGGCGGGAAAAGAGAGCCAAAGAGGGATCCGTTAAAATTTCCAGAACACCGCCAGGCATTTCCACTGAAATAATATTCTGATTTGAAAAAGAATGTATCTGGGAATAGACCAGTGCGGCGGCTAAGGCTCCTGTTCCACAAGCCTTTGTCCAGTTTTCCACACCTCTTTCAAAAGTGATAGCTTTAAGAGAATGCTCTTTTTGTATGGAAAAAAAAGTTACATTCAGACCCGCGTTTTCCTGAACAGGATTTTTGTGTCTTAATTCCAGAGCCAAGGGAAGTAAAAGAGAAGGGTTTAAATCCTGTTTCCATTCCACAACTCCGTGGGGCACTCCCGGGCAAATAAAGTGATAGGGAATCACAGTTTCCTGAAATTGAATGGAAAACCCTGATTTTACAGGAGCCGGTTTGGTAATACCGGCCCAATATTTTCCCAAATGTTTAAAGGCGGTCACTTTTTCCTTTCCCACCATGAAGTTAAAGGTTTCTTCCTTTGCCAGTCCTGTTTCAAGAGCATATAGAGTGAGGCAACAGCTTAAATTTCCGCACATTTCCGCAGGGGACCCGTCCCGATTATAAAATTCACATTCAAAAGCATAAAGTGAGGACTTTTTTAAAACAGCCAGCCCCTCCATGTCTTTGTTTTGTAAGCTTTTTAAAAAATCCTTCCGGTCTTTTAAAGTGAAATTCGTAAGGTTTAAAAAATCCGGATATTGTTTTTTGGTTTTTAAAAGACAGGAGGGATTTTTTTTAGGGACAGAGGTTTCTGGAAAACCCGCAATCAGGAATTTATTTCCACTGGCGGACATTTTTACAAGAGAGTATTCCATCTATATAGCTCCAGTTTGAATTTTGAGGTTTCTATTGAAGCATAAATTTATCCTTTATGAAAGTGGGAAAATCTCCCGGACTTCTCATTTTCGTGAAGGGAGTCTTATATTATAACGATCCGGATTGAGGTTTACAATTTTCCGCTGACATAGAGTTAGCCCTCCCTTAGGAAAATAGAGGGGTCACAAGTGAGTTCGGCTTTGATACAGTAGCGACCAGAGGTCGCTCTGTGGCAAAACGCATATTTGAACTTTTGACCCCTCTATTTTCCTAAGGGAGGGTGTAAATATTTTTTCATCTGAAAAACCGTAAAATTCAAACCGGATTAGTATATTTCCATTTAAAAGACCTGAAACTTCAAATCCGATCGGCATAATCTATTCAAAACAGAGTTAAGAAACAAGTTGTCCTTCAGTAAAATCAAATGTTAATTTTGACAGGAGTTGAGGGTTTCTGTCTTTTATAAAAGAATTTTCTTTTTGATAGGATAGAGGAAGCGGAATTTTCAGACAGGATGTATAAAATGACTTTTTCAGGAATTATCACGGCTTTAGTGACTCCTTTTCATCAGGGGAAACTGGATAAAAACTCCTTTTTGAAGCTGTTAAAATCACAGGTTGAACAAGGTGTAAGTCATTTTGTTTTAGACAGCACCACGGGGGAAAGTCCTACTTTGGAAGAGAGAGATCTGGAAACTCTTGTGAGTTGGTTTCGTGAGTTTGAAAAAGAAAAAAGCCTCGCTTTAAGGCTGATGGCCGGTACAGGGACTTTTTCCACAAAAAAAACGGTGGAAAAAACACACCGAGCGGAAAAATTGGGAGTTGACAGTGTTCTGGTTGTCACTCCTTATTATAATCGTCCTTCACAGGAAGGGCTTTTTCTTCATTTTAAACAGATAGCGGATTCCACCTCTCTTCCTATTATTCTTTATAATGTGCCTTCCCGAACAGCTTGTTCCCTTGATGTGCCTACTTTGGCGCGGCTTTCTAAAATAGAAAACATAAAGGGTTTAAAGGAAGCTTCAGGGGATATGAATTTTTTTAAACAAATCCGTCAGGCTTGCGGTGAGAATTTCTCTTTATTGAGCGGAGATGATTTTACCTGTGTGGAGAGTTTTTTATCCGGTGGGGATGGAACAATCTCCGCAGCCTCCAATGTGATGGGCCGGACACTTAAGGCATTTTTTGAAAGAGCAAAAAAGAATGATACATCTGTTTTAGAGGATTTTAAAAAATATGAGGATTTTTTAAAAGCGCTCTATGGGGAGACAAACCCCTTGGGAGCCAAGCAAGTGTTGTCTTATTTTGGGGTTATTTCTTCCCCGGAAACAAGGCTTCCCCTATTTAATACGGAAATATCTCCAAGGTTAAAACCGGAAGTGGAAAAGGTTCAGGACTTTCTTTTATAGAGAGGCTGTCTTGTTATACCGATTGGGTCTGAATTTTAAGGGTTACAGAAACACACTTTAAAAGAGAATCAATCAATGGAGGAGGATAAATGAAAGTCGCCTTAAGTGGAAGTACCGGACGGATGGGTCAGGCCCTGCAGGAGTTGATTAAAAATACAAAGGGCTTTCAGGTCACAGCGGAGGCTCATGGGGGCTGTTCTCCTTCCTCATGGAATCCAAAAAACCTGGATGGTGTGATTGATTTTTCCCTGCCTCCCTTGTTTTCCGAAACACTGTCCTGGTGTGTGACTTATAAAAAACCTCTCGTCAGCGGAACTACGGGACTGACGGCAAAACAGAAAAAAAATCTTGAGCAGGCCGCTCAAAAAATTCCCATTTGTTACGCAACAAATATGAGCTGGGGGGTATGGCTTGTCAAAAATTGGATTAAAACCCTCTCTCCCCCTTCTTCTTTTCAAATTGTATTGGAGGATATTCATCATAAGGGCAAAAAAGATCAACCCAGTGGCACAGCTCTCAGCTTAAAATCCTCTTTTTCACCTTCTCTCAAAAGGAAGGTCAAAGTGATCAGTGAAAGGCGGGGAAGGGAATTTGGCACTCATCGGATTATTTTAAGAGGAGAGGAAGAGGAAATCCTGCTCCAGCATAAAGCCTTTAATCGGCGGGTTTTCGCAAAGGGTGCTCTAAGAGCGCTTAAATGGTTGAAAGGCCGTCCTCCGGGTCTTTACTCCATAGATTCCATTTACCAATCTAAATAAAATTCACTTTTTGTTCAATTCAATCTCCCTTGTTTTCATAAGTCGGTGCTGAAAAAGCCAATCCTAAGATTTTCAGTCAACTGGACTAAGAGCTAAGATCTTCAAATCAAGGGCCTATTCAGGGCCTATAACCAGGACCTCTGTCCTGTATCAGGAAAACTCTTTAAGTCTTGATTTGGAGTTGCCGAAGAAACTGGCAGGACAGAAAAATGAAAAATTACATCTTGATTTTATTGGGTCTATTTCTCATGAGTTGTGGAAGTGACAGAACCCATTTTACTCCTGGAAGTGAATTGGATGAGCCTCCTTTTCGGAGGGATTTAGAAGCTCGTTTGCGAAGCCGTGGAGGAAAAGATCCTGTTCTTGATTTAATTATTCAATCCGGACAATCCGGTGGATCGTCCTCTTCCTCCGAAAGACAGTGTGGAAAGTGTAGAGACAAGGTGGACATGCACTTTTACATCGGATTTAACAGTTTCAGTAAACCCTCCTTTTTGCATGCTCTTTTTGGTAATTTCACTGAATGCTTGAATAAATTTGCCAGATACACTTACAGGGAAGGATTTCTCTCCCATCTAAAGGGGTCGGATTGGCAGTTTAGCCACTCCATGTTTTCTTCCGGAAGCAATGAGCCGGGATATTTGGAATATGATGGATACTATGTCTCTGAGATACACCGCTCCAATGCCAGCAAATCAACACCTCAATACGCATTGACCAAACGCTTTGCAAATTATGAGGATATTTTTACTTATACACTCACCCGCTTTGATTATCCAGGTCCTTCTTTTTACACACCTCCTTCTCATTGTGAGGGAGCAGGTTGTGAATTATGGTATGATGCTCCAAAGTACAACTCTGACATCAATGATGGCGGTTTGGAAAATCCTCTGGCCGGTCTTAGTGATATTCTAACAAATAAATATGGAGTTATCAGAACCGGCTCCCGTGTGGAAATATTTATCATAACGGATTATTTTCCAAGCTATACAGATAAGGAAATAAGAAGTTTTACAAAAAAATATCAAGGTGTTCGGCTTCATCTTCTTTCCTCTCATTCCCAGAGTAAATACCTTGGAAGTTTGAGGGATGTAGTCCAAAAAACCGGTGGAACAGTTCATCAGCTTTGCGGTGATAGCGGAATTGGCCCCAAACTGGCAAGAATCATAAAACGCAAGAAGTAAAATTACAGACAAAGCTGTGTTGATTTTCCTGTGTGCAACGGGAATATAGAATAATTTATCCTGTTTATTTAATAGTTCGTTTTCATGGAAACATTCCCTTTCTAATACCAATCAGTCAGAAGTTTTTTCTCCTTGTGCAGTCTGGAAAAAAGTATAAAAAGCCGATGAATCAGGACTATTAGTTATACCAATCGTGTTTGAATTTTTCCTGTTTTTATTTAAGAGACATAGGCCCTTTATAACAGACTATAGGGGTCAAAAATGAGTTCGGCTTTGACACAGTAGCGG
>JAPOOY010000061.1 GCA_026713205.1 Bdellovibrionales bacterium | reverse complement strand
GCAGTCCCTTTGAAATGGACAGCTTCCGCTCCTTCAAATTTAGCCCTCATTAAGTATATGGGGAAAAAGCCCGCAAAGGCGGGGCAAAACATTCCCTTAAACTCGTCCCTTTCCTTTACCTTAAACCACTTTATTACAAAGGTGGAAATAGAGGAGGCTTCTTCTGATAGCTGGTCTTCTTTTGAAAAGGGAAGCGTCTTTTATACGGAGCTTTCTATACAAGCTCAAAAAAGATTTTTGGATTTTTTTCAAAGTTTAAAAAAGTATTTTTCTATCCCCGGATATTATAAAATTTGTTCGGGGAACAATTTTCCTCTTTCCACCGGCGCGGCCAGTTCCGCCTCCAGTTTTGCCGCCCTCACTCAAGCTGTTTATAAGCTGGCTCAGGAACAAACTGATTTACAAAAAAAACTTTCCGTAGAGGAGCTGTCTCAAATCAGCCGATCCGGATCCGGTTCCTCCTGCCGATCCTTTTTTTCCCCCTGGGCTTTGTGGACAGAAAAGAGAGTACAGCCTTTAAAGTTTCCCTTTGAAAATTTCATACATCAAATGATTGTGACAAGTGATTCGGATAAGAAAATTTTCTCTCGGGATGCTCATAAGCGAGTGGAAAGCAGCCCTTATTTTAAAGAGCGCCCGCAAAGAGCGGAAACCCGATTGAAGGAGCTTTGCTCCGCTTTACGCTCTCAGGATTGGTACAGGTGTTATCTTCTTGTGCGTGAGGAGTTTTTGGATATGCATCACTTGTTTGAAACAGCTCATCCCCCTTTTAGTTATCAGACAAAAAGTTCAGGACAGGTTTTGGAAAAGGTGGAAAACTTTTGGAAGCAAAGAGGCGATGGCCCCTTGGTGACGATGGATGCGGGTTCCAGTGTTCATCTTCTTTACCGCTTGGATCAAAAGGAATTGGCCGAAGAGTTTTCCTCCTTACTTCCTGTTAAAAAAATCCTTTCCAATCAATAACATTCAACTTTACCCTTTAATGCAGATGATTTGTTTGAGTTCAGCCACCACTTCAATCAAATCGGATTGGGCGGCCATGACTTTTTCAATGGGTTTATAGGCTTTTGGGATCTCATCAATAAATGAGCGTCAGGCATTAAAGAGGCATGAGTGACAAAGGGCATGGAACAGTAGGTTTTCGCCTGATGAATGGTTTTTTCATCTATGGGAACAGAACCGTTCCCATCAAACACCTTTAAGGGACAGTTCATTTTATTTTTTTCGTAAATGGTTCTCATTCTTTAAAGATGACTCTTCCGGATAAGAGATCGTTTAACAGTTTGAAGCTTTCTCTCTTTGGGAGTATTTTTTGCGGCATTTGTGATGGGATTTAAAGTGATAGGCGCAATTTTTAGAGCAGGTTTTATTGTAATGTGCTTTATCAAGACAGGTCTGGCAGGCCACAAAGGGTTTTTCACAATGGGCGCATTCTGCTCTCACATCCCCCGGTTGCCCGCAATGAGGACAAAGGGAAAACTGCCGTGAAGGTTTGAGGTTTTGATCCAGGGCCGTCCTGTGATCAAAGACAAAACATTCCCCCTCAAAAAAGGAATGGGGTTTTTCCTTTAAATAATTTATAATACCCCCTTTTAGCTGATACACCTCCTTAAAACCCTTGTCCTTCATGATTTCCAGAGCTTTTTCACATCGTATTCCTCCTGTGCAATAGATCAGGGTTTTTTTATTTTTATCCAAGGGGGCTTGTTCTATTTTTTCAGGAAATTCATTAAATTGAT
>JAPOOY010000260.1 GCA_026713205.1 Bdellovibrionales bacterium | reverse complement strand
GTTTAATATCCGGTTTGGTTATTTTTAGGATTTTACTCTTTTTTCAACAGAAGTGGAATATTCTTCCTTCGGAAATTTATCAAGTGAGTGAAATTGTATTACACTGGAAAACATGGGACCTTGTGATGATTTTTTTTAGCGCTTTGTTTGTGGTGTTGCTGGCTTCCATTTTACCGGCGCGTCGCGCCTGTCATATTCCCATAAAAGAAGGGCTGACTTACGAGTAGTGGATATGTCAGCTTTAAATATTTTACACCTTAATTTTTAAAGTTTTTAAAAATGTGCGATTGTGTTTGAATTGTCAGATTTTTTAAGTCAGAAAATCAGGGGGACTTATCTTCTTTGCATAAAATCCTGAAAATTCAAAATGGAGGAGTATAAATAAGCCTCTAATTTCTGTTTGAGAGAGTTGAGAAGTCGGGGGATTTTCCAAAAGCACAAAAGTGAATGAGGTCTCATTTGGCAGAATATTAGAAACTTTTTATTTCTTTCACTTTTTCTTTTAATTTTTTGTTGTAAAGATCAACGGTTTTTAAAGCCGGGTCCTTTTTTATAAAACTTTTAAGTTGCAGACCGGCAATTTTTTTAGCGCTGTTTGATTGGTGACAGTGTTTTTCACATTCCACAAAGGCCGTTTTGGATTCTTGCCAGGAACATTGCAATTTTTTCCATAAGGGGTTTTGAAGAATATCTTCAAGAGAATGGATGTTCAGGTTAAAAGAATCCTTATACTCCACAAACAGACTTTTCTCCCATGAGATTGTTTTATTTCTGGTTTTGCTGGCCTGTATATCAAAGGGGTGGCTGATCCAGGAACAAGGGTAAAGGATGCCTTCCGCGTCCACATACAGTCCTCTTTCTCCAATACGACAAAGAGGCATAATATAACTGTTTTGATAAGTATTCCGATATTTTTCCATAAGTTGCGCAATAGTTGGTTTAATATTGTGATGAGAGGAGCGTTTGGTGAAGTTAATATAGCAACCTCTATTGGTATTGCTTGTTTCAATTCGTTCTTTATCCGGTTCCAGGGGATCATACCCCAGGTTAGGATCAATGTAATTTGGATTGACAGAACCGAATAAACGGCTTTGAACCAGATTGAAACTGTCCACTCCCATTGTTTCCGCCAGGTTTTGTATATCATTCAAATGAGTTTGATTGAACTTGAAGATAATAGTACTCCATACAATGTAAACTTTTTTATTAAACTGCCGAAGGGTTTTGAGTCCTTCCATAATGCTTTGAAAGTGACTTCCCACCCGGTATTGCTCGTTACTTTTTTGGTCCCAGCCATCCACGCTAAATATAACTATGTCGTTTCTTTGGAGTATCTCCGCCGCTTCCTTCCACCAGTCTTTTTTCTTATAACTGCCATTTGTGGTGATACAGAGTTGAATATTAGGATTTGTTTCTTTAAAATATCTAATGATTTTTAAAAAATCATTACAATAAATCGCATCCCCCTGCCCTCCACTTAAAAGGATTTTTTTTGCCAGGGAGAGTCTTTCCGGCGGAAGTATTTTTTTAACAAGGTTTAAGTTCATCTCTGTCACTTTATATTGGCCGGGCCTTTCCGTTCGGGGGCAGCGCGGGCATTTTAAAGCACATTTACTGCTTAATTCCAAGTGCCAGTGAAAGATCTGTTGGCCATGAATTTCCAAAGTATCTCTATTTATTTCCGGCATATTATTATACTCCTCCGGTTTAAAATTTTAGGTTTTTGTTCAGGAAAAATAAGCCCTTTCCGGAAAATAGGAGATTTAAAAAGGAGTTTGGATTTGATACGGATGTAAGTCGCTCTGTGGCAAAACGCAGACCTGAATTTTTGCGCTCCTTATTCTCCAGAAAAGGTGAAAGTATTTTTTGACTTAAAAAACCTGAAAATTCGGGGATTATATACCTGATGCCGCAAATAAAAGAAACACAAAGCTTTGAATGGCAAAAGGAAGTGATCCCCATTGAATTTGCTTTTAAGAAACTATAATTTGACTTAAATCCCCATTTTTTTAAATGCGGCTTTAAGTATATAATTCCCGAAAATTCAAACACAATTAAATACCTTATAGAGATTCTTTTTAAATTCTAATGATGGCATTTGGCTTCCAGAATAATCTCAGAAATAATCAAATCCTCCGGAGTGCTTAATAAATATTCTATGAGTTGACAATAATCCTCTCCTCTAATTCCTGTTTTGAAGTGAGGTTTTTGTCTCCCTCTTTCCGTATCCAACATTCCGGGGCGAACATTTGTAATGCGGAAATTTATTTCTTTCCTCCAGGCCGCTCCATGACTTAAATAATTTATATATTGATCCTGCCCTGTTTTCACAGCTGACATCAGCCACCATTTTTCATCTTTTTTACCGTTAAATCTATAGCTGGACATACTGCCCGTGTTTATAATATATCCTTTTTTCTTTTTTTCTATCCATAGATCACACAGATCCTTTAACATAAGCGTTTGACTGAAATCTCCACAGTAAGCGTGATTGACCACCACATCATAATTTAAGCTGATATGAGCTATTTTTTTTCGGGAAGGGGAATTTGTAATATCGTATCCATTGGAGCGGCTGAGGCTTTCCCCTTTAAAATGATTGATAATATCCCGCCCGATGCCGCGGCTTCCGCCAATGACTAAAAATTTTTTATATTCCATTGCTCTTTTTTGAAAACCTCAAAATTATAAGTTGAAGGAGTATAAAGAAAAACCTCATGTACAAGAATACTTTACATTTTAGGCATTTTCAAATTTAATCCATGAAATTTCAAACCAGAGGAGTATGAAAAGAGGTTTATAAATGAATTTGAAAGGAATTATTTTATTTTTTTCAATAAAAATTGATTTGCTTAGCGGTTATATCTGTTGCTATATTAGATTGAAATTGGAGTAGATATGTCTCTTCCTTCTCTTAAGAAGAATAAAACCGATTATTGTGTTTTTCCAAAAGCTATGGAGGATTCCACAGTTTTTGAGGAATATGCTCGCCAGGGACGGGAGGAGATCAAAATTGCTGAGAGTGAAATGCCCGGACTGATGGCTCTTCGTCAGGAGTATGGGCCCTTGGCCCCTTTAAAGGGGGCGCGTGTTACGGGTTGTCTGCATGTGACAATTCAAACGGCTGTTTTAATAGAAACTTTGCAAAAATTGGGAGCGCAGGTGAGGTGGTCTTCCTGCAATATTTACTCCACTCAGGATCAGGCGGCTGTGGCTCTGGCTCAGGCGGGTGTTCCTGTTTTTGCCTGGAAAGGGGAAACGGAAGAGGAGTACCGTTGGTGTATTGAGCAAAGTGTTTATGGCTGGGGAGAGCAGGGATTTGATTTGTTTTTGGATGATGGTGGGGATTTAACAGACTTTATGCATGAGGATCAACATGCCTCTTTAATGAAAAAGGTTAAAGGTCTTTCGGAGGAAACCACAACAGGAATTCATACCCTTAAAAGGCGGCACAAAAACGGGGCCTTAAAAGTTCCGGCCATCAATGTAAACGATTCGGTGACAAAATCAAAATTTGATAATCTTTATGGATGTCGGGAATCCCTGGCGGATGGGTTAAAGCGTGCCGTGGATGTGATGATCGCCGGGAAAAATGCCTTGGTTGCGGGATACGGGGATGTGGGCAAGGGGTGTGCCCAAAGCCTTCGGGCTTACGGAGCCAGGGTGTATGTGACGGAAGTGGATCCAGTGTGCGCTCTCCAGGCCAAGATGGAAGGTTACGATGTGGTGCGTGCGGAAGATGTTATGGATCGTATGGATATTTTTGTAACAGCCACGGGATGTTGCCGTATTCTTCGTGAAGAGCATTTTAAGAAAATGAAATCAGGGGCTATAGTTTGTAACATTGGTCATTTTGATGTGGAAATTGACATGAAATGGCTGAATGACCATACCACCACAAGGGATGTTAAACCTCAGGTTAAAATCCATACTTTTCCCGATGGGAGGGAAATTATTGTATTGGCGGAGGGGCGTTTGGTTAATTTAGGATGCGCCACGGGCCATTCCTCTTTTGTTATGAGCGCTTCTTTTACAAATCAGGTGATGGCTTTAATGGAACTTTGGAAAAATGAGTACTCTGTGGGAGTGCATTGTCTTCCCAAATATCTGGATGAAAAGGTGGCTCGGCTTCATTTGGATAAACTGGGAGCTAAGCTCACCCGACTAACAGAGGAACAGGCGGAGTACCTGGGTCTGTCTCAGGACGGGCCTTTTAAATCAGACAATTACAGGTATTAACCAACTTGACCGAGCTACCAGGAAACTTGAAAATCCGGTCTGGAGTAGAATAAAAATTTTATCGTGAAGGCTATATTGTGCTTATATAAAGCAAAGGAGAGGAGCCATTGAAAGATCAGGAACAAAAGAGTATGCCGAAGAAAAAACTCTCTACGGAATTGGCAAAAGGGATGTTTTCCTTTTGGGGGGTTGTTTTACTCATTCTTTCCATTCGTTGGTTATTTGTTGAGCCTTATGTCATCCCTTCGGGAAGTATGATTCCCGGTCTTTTAGTGCATGATCATATTATTGTGAACAAGCTGGAATATGGAATCCGTTATCCTTTTAGCAGTCGGTTTCTCTGGCAGAGAAGGATTCCCAAGCGGGGGGATGTGGTGGTTTTTCGCTCCGTTGAAGATCGGAAATTTATGATAAAGCGGGTGGTTGGTCTTCCGGGAGATGAGCTATTTTTGGATGAGGAAGGTCAGGTTTGGATAAATGATGAGCAATTACCTCGGTCTCACATTAAAAATCCGGAAAAAGGGGGAGAGTTTTACTCTTTAAGTGAAAGAAGTTTAATGGCTCGCTATGAGGATTATGACTTTTTTCGGGAAGTCACCCCCCGCCATGAGTATAGAGTGATTTACAGAAAAGCTGCTTCTCGTTTGGACAGTC
>JAPOOY010000062.1 GCA_026713205.1 Bdellovibrionales bacterium | reverse complement strand
TGTACATCCTGAACTGCATCCTCGGCTTCCCCTTCATTCATTGGCGCTGTGCCTCCCGTATCCATCTCCACTCCTTCCTCTGTGTTCATATCCGAACCTGTATCCCCGCCGGACTCCCCATCATCTATTGGCGCTGTGCCTCCCGCATCCATCTCCACTCCTTCCTCTGTGCTCATATCCGAACCTGTATCCTCGCCGGTTTCCCCATCATCTATTGGCGCTGTGCCTCCCGCATCCATCTCCATGTCTTGAAATCCCCCTTCCCCATCATCTAATTCTCCATCAATGACCTCATGATCTCTCAAGGAGTCTGTTACAGCAGACATTCCAGAGCTAGGTTCAAAAAAGTCCCCCACCTTCACTGTATCCCGAATACCGCTAACGATGGCTGTGGATGTATCCGGGTTGGCATGAACGACACGAATTTTTCCCACAGCCGGTTTATCATACAAATAAGGATACTGAATCTCAGTATCCTTATTTAACCTGACATGATAACTATCTCCAACCTGAACTCCATTGGAAAGTCCTCTATTCAAATAAACAAAAGAATACATTCCAAAATATTTTTGCTCCTTGTGGGGAGAGCCGATAATTTGTCCCTTTGTTGATCCATGCGTTCCTTTCTGGGATAGAATATATCTAGGCGCGTGTCCGCTCATCACGCGATCTCCCGGATTAATGGGAGCCAGAGATTTTATCACGCGGGCGCGATAGAGAGAGTCTGATCCTTCAAGATAGCCCATAATTTTAACAGAACCTTTAACAACAATTTCATACCCTTTAAAATTCACGCCAATAAAGGAGAAAAGAGAAAACACAGGGGATCCTCTATTCTCAAATATTGTATAAATCCCCCCTTCAACAACTTCTCCATCATAGGAAATAATAACATCTTCTCCATTCATGGCAGATAAACCATAACCATCTTTACTTTTGACAACCCCTTGGCCGGATAAATCCTCTTCACTTAAATAAAAGGCCAGTAAGGCGTTTTTATTTATGGGAACAGGCTCTAAATCAAACCCTGCATCCGGAGGAGAAGGATCCAGCCTATCCTTGATATTAGGAAGTGAAGCGGGGATCTCTCTTTTAGATAAGGCGGGCTTTTGATATAAAGCGGCAGGAATTCTTATATTAGGGAATTGTTTTTGAATATCCACACTATGACTCTTCCAGTTTACAGCGGAGAGTGTTTTCAAATCAAAACGAATGGTATCCCCTTTCCGGATACGGTGAGGATTGGAAATATGCTCATTGGCAACCCATACTTTAGACCACAGCCAATGATCCTTAAAATAAGATTCACTTAAATCCCATAAATTATCCTTGTATTGAAGTTGATGAGATGGTTGAGAAAGAGAGCTTACCAAACTAGACCATACTTCAAAAGGCACAGGATCCTTATACTGCTTCAAATAAATCCCATGAAGATAGTCCTCATATTCCTTATCACTCATGCTTTTTACGGCATCCGGCAAAGCTTTCCCAAAAGTATAAGGACCGGTCAGTAAAAGAAAGAAACCGACTAATAAATAAATTCCGTATAACTTCATACGCATGATAGAGAGAGTGTGATATTTACAAAATACTATATGTCCCGGGAAAACCTCTCAAAAAAGACTCCGATAAACAGACAAAAGTCCTAATTCTTAAGAGTTGATACAGAGAAAAAAGAAAAACAGGTTTTTAAAAATAGGAATTGTTTTTGCTAGAGTTTTTCTTAAGTGACGGCTCCACTTTGTTTAATTCTTATATGTCTTTTTTGTTTAAGCTCCTGGATCCCGGAATGGGGTCTGTTCCCTTTGTCCTTTGAGTTCCACAAAAAATGCCTCCGAATGTCATCCCTGCAAAGTGAATTAAGTGATATTTATAAGGCCCTGATCTGCGGAAAAAGACTCCCTGAAGGACTCATCAAAGAATCATTTATCAGAAACGGGTTGATTCATTTAATGGTTGTTTCCGGAGCACATCTGTTGTTTTTGGAAAGGCTATGGAAAAAAATGAACCTGCCTTTTTTTCAAACCAGCGGAATTATTGCTCTTCTTACCTTATATGCCTTAACAGCAAACCTCCACCCTCCCGTTCTTCGCGCCTTGTTTTCCTTCCTTTTACTGAAAGTAAGTGACTCTTATAAACTCTTTTGGAATTCCCCCCTCATAACTCATCTCAGCGGGATCCTGTGTCTCATTTATTCCCCTTCATGGATCTTCTCCCCTTCCCTTCATTTAAGCTGGCTGGCATCTCTTGCACAACATTCCTCTCCGTCCCGATTAAAAAAATCTCTGCTGACCTATATAATTATTCTTCCTATTTGTAACAGGTGGCAGTTCCTTCATCCCTTTACTGTATTTATAAACTGGATTGTAGCCCCTTTTATTGGCTCTATACTGTTCCCCTTATCTCTTCTAACGGTTTTATTCCATCCCTTGCATTCCATAACAGATAAGCTATGGGAAGGAACTTTAAAAGTTTTATCCCTATTTCAAATGTTTCTTCCCCATTCTCACCTCATAAAATGGTCTATTCCTGAAAATGGAATTTGGATGTATATTCTTTTGGTATTTATCACCCTCCAAGTGACATCCATTTATAAAAAAAGACTCCCTGTTTCTAATACTTATAACAAAACGCTTTAAAATTTAAAGAGATGGAATTTGCCTGAGAAACAACCCGGAACAAGCTATCCCTTGTTTCCGCTTTTCCGGTCTGCTATTATATGCCTTAATGTCCGTTTCCATTAAGCTTCCTGATGGCAGTGAAAAAACTTTTCCTGCACCTCCCAGTGGTTTGGAGTTGGCAAAAAGTCTTGGCTCTCGTTTGGCTAAAGATGCTATGGGTTTTCTTGTTGAAGGAAAAGAAGACATTCAGGATATTCGATCCCTTTTAAAAAACGGGGATCAGGTTCGTATTGTCGCCTGTCCTTCCAAAGAAGCTCTTGAGGTCATACGCCATTCCGCAGCCCATGTTCTGGCCCAGGCGGTTCAAAATCTATGGCCTGAAGTGAAAGTCACCATAGGACCCGTTATTGAAAACGGGTTTTATTATGATTTTGATACAGATAAGAAATTCACTCCGGAGGATTTAAGCGCCATTGAAGAGGAAATGAAAAAAATTATAAAAGCCGGATATGAAGTGACACGGGAGGTGTGGCCGTCGGAAAAGGCTATGCGGTATTTTGAAGAAAAAGGGGAAATCTTAAAACGGGAGATTATTCAGGATTTAGGAGAAAAAGAAGTGAGCATTTATAAGCAGGGAAACTGGTTGGATCTGTGTAAAGGCCCCCATGTACAAAACTTAAGCCAAATCGGAACTATAAAAGTTTTATCCCACTCCGGCGCTTACTGGCGGGGGGGGTCCAAAAACAAGCACCCTCCTAGAACATATATAACAGCCCTTTCTTACTA
>JAPOOY010000063.1 GCA_026713205.1 Bdellovibrionales bacterium | reverse complement strand
TTTCACAGCCATTCAGCATGCTTCCAAAGCTGGATGGAGTGTAAATATTCGCCGGTTTATGGAGGCTTTTAGCTGGTATATCCCCGTAGGTTGTTTAACGGCCTTTGCTTTGATTTTTTCAGGAGATGCTCTTTATGATTGGTTTAACCCTCAGACAGTTCAGGAAGATTATCTTCTCAGAAAAAAATCCGCTTACTTAAATTGGATATTTTTTGTTGTTCGTCTTGTGATTTTTTCCGGAATTTTCATAGGTTTTTCCCGCTGGTTGGTGAGGCTCTCTTTAGAACAGGATCGAACCGGACAGGAAAGTTTGACACATAAAAGTGTTAAAATATCCGTTGCTTTTCTTATATGTTTTGCTCTTGGGTTTACTTTTTTTACCGTGGATACCGTGATGAGTTTGGAGCCTCATTGGTTTTCCACTATTTTTGGAGTTTACTGCCTGGCCGGTCTTATGCAGGCTTTTACAGCGGCTCTGATTTTGGTTCTTATTTATATGATAAGACAGGGGGTTTTTCAAAACTTGGTTAATGAAAATCATCTTCATGATTTGGGAAAATTCCTTTTAGGTTTTACAGCTTTTTGGGCTTATATTGCGTTCAGCCAGTATATGCTCACCTGGTATGCCAATTTACCGGAAGAGGCCATCTATTACCTCCCTCGCTCTCAGGGGGATTGGCTATGGGTGTCTTTGTTTTTAGGTGTGTTTAAATTTATTGTTCCTTTTCTCTTTTTGCTTCCCAGATGGGTCAAAAGGGATCAAGGGGCTATGATCATCATATCCATCTTAATCCTTATAATGGAATATGTGGATATTTACTGGATGGTTTATCCCTCCTATGATAAAGAAAATATTCACTTTGGTTTATTGGAAGTGAGTCTGCTCGTGGGCTTTATCAGTTTATTTCTTTATGTTGTATTTCATTTTTTAAGTCGTTATCCTCTCATTCCGGTACAGGACCCAAGGGAAGGAGAATCCTCCCGCCATAAAGTCACTTATTAAGGAAATGGATTCCAAATTTTTAAGAGTTAATGATACTTCCATTGATTGGGAGTCTCGGGACAGTCACTTTTTTTTTAACATCCGCCATCCCCAATTCAATCAATGGCAGGAGTTAGTGAAACATCTCCCTTTCTTCCCGGGGTGTTTATATCTATTTACCTCCTCTTATAAAAAAATTGCCATTTTACCCAAAGAGAGTTTTTTAATTTCCGCACGGGCTGTCAATCAGCATTTAAGATGCACAGAAAAGGATCGCTGGCTTGTGGTTCTTCCTTTCACTCACACGGGAGGGCTTTCTATTTTAGCTCGGAGTTTTTGTGGCTCTTACTCTTCCTTTAAAGGGCCGGAAATTTGGAATCCCAAAACTTTTCTGGATGTTTTAAAAGAAAAAAAAATGACTTTATGCTCTTTAGTTCCAGCTCAAGTTTATGATTTAGTGAAGAATCGTTTATCAGCTCCACCGACTCTTAGAGCCGTTGTGGTGGGGGGAGGGGCTTTATCTCCCTCTCTTTATACAAAAGCCAGAGAATTAAAATGGCCTTTACTTCCTTCTTATGGATTGACGGAGCTTTGTTCTCAGGTGGCAACGGCCTCTCTTTCTTCCCTGGAAAACAGTTTTTTTCCTGAATTAAAAATACTTCCTCACACTCAGTTGAAAGTAAAAAAAGGAACTCTTCATATTCAGTCAAAAGCTCTTTTGAAAGGGTATTTTGATTTGGAAAAAAAGAAATTTTGGGACCCAAAATCCTCTGAAGGTTGGTTTGATACGGGAGATATAGGAAAAGTGGAAGGAGAAAATTTAACGGTTAAAGGTCGGAAGGATAATCAAATAAAAATTTTAGGAGAACTCACTGATTTAACAGAACTCTCTCATCAATTGGAATCCCTTGTGTTTGATCTTACTTTAACAGATCAATTTATTCTTATTCCCGTTTCCAATGAAAGAAAGGGTTGGGATTTACAAATTGTCACCACATCATTTAATGAACAGGATATTTTAAAAGTCATTAGGAAGTTTAATAAAACAGTAGCGCCGTTTCAGAGAGTGAAAACAGTTTATTCCGTGGAAAAATTACCGGAAACAGATATACTTAAACCCTCTTTAGATCAAATTAAAAAACAAATTAGACTGAAATATACCAATTCTGTTTGAAATTACTCTCAATACTCTTGACCACCCATTTCAACTAGACAGCTTGATTCATCAGTTTCCTGCACTTTACAGGACTTTTCATGCCCAATCCATATTTTGATGAAACTTTAAAAAGACTGTTTCAAATTTTTGTTTGACTTTCTTTGCAATCAACAATTATGTTAAAAAACAGATTTTTAGGGATCAGGACAGTTAATTTATAAGGAGCTTATTTCTTGATTGGTTTTTTTAGCTTATTACTTTTTTGTTTTACTGCTTATTCTGCTTGTCACGAGAGCTTTTTAATAACACCTGAAGAGATAAGAGTTATGCCATTTGAGCGACTGCGGAGAACTCCTATGACGGACTTTTCTCCTGAACAAATAAACGCTTTACCTCCTGAACTGATAACAAATTTGCCATTTGAGAGAATCCAGGAATTATCTATAAAAGATTTTTCTCCTGAACAGATAAGCGCTTTATCCCTTGGACAAACAAGAATGATTCCCAGAGATAAGATAAGGTTATTACCCTATGAATTGGTAAGAGCTTTATCTATTGATCAGTTAAAAAATTTAGGCGATTGGCAATTAAGAGTTTTCCCTTTTGAACATTTGTCTCCTGAGCAAATAAATGCCCTAAATTCAGTATGGAGAGATGCTAGAATATCTGAACAAATAGAAAGCATAACTAGACAAGGGATTAAATATTACGAATGGTAGAAAACCGAACTCTCTTTTATCCGGTGTCCTGACAACCTGAAACAGGAACCCTAACACTCCATATTCCGCCTGTTCACATTTTAATTTTTGAGATTTTTTTGATTATATAGATTAGCCCTTCATGAGAGCCTATAGGGTTCAAAAGTGAGTTCGGCTTTGACACGGATGCGACTGCAAGTCGCTCTGTGGCAAAACGCATGTCTGAACTTTTGAACCCTATAGGCTCTCATGAAGAGTGTAAGTATTTCTTTCGCTCAAAAAATCTCAAAACTCAAACAGGATCAAACACTTTTTCTGTTTGGCTTTTTAAGGGAGAGCCGCTTTTAAAAGAGGAACCCAGTGTTTTGGAAAAGGACGGGATTTAAAGTCATCTGAATTAACACAGACATAAGCTGTTGAAATCGCACAGCACTTTTCTTCACCCTGTAGAGTAAAGATTTGACCCTCTGTTTTTAGACTGCTTCGGCCAATATGAACAAATTGCACATCCACCCAATACTCTTTTCCAGGATATAGAGGTTTTTTAAACTGTATATTAAATTGAACGACCGGTAAAAATAGCTCTTTATTATCATACCATTCCTCCCAGGGAATCCCCAAACTCTCTACATACTCCTCCATCGCTCTTTGGATGATAATGGTGTGTTGCCCATGAAAGGCAATATGGGCAGGATCGCCCTGATCAAAGTAAATACGCACTTTTTTTCTGAAAGCCATGTTTTCTCCTTATATACTTTTTTAGTTTAAATTTTAACTGTTTTAAGCCGCCTGATCTTTCATATTGGGATCAAAAATATCTCTCAATCCATCTCCAAAAAGATTAAAAGCCAACATGGTAAAAAACAACATCAATCCCGGCCCTGCAATTAAACGGGGGTATGTGCTAAGGGATCGCCACCCTTCATCCACAAGGACTCCCCAACTGCTAAAAGGAGGTTGGAGCCCCAAACCTAAAAAACTTAACATACTTTCAAATATGATGTTTGAGGGAATTTGAAATGTGAGCAGAATAATCACAGGAGTCATGATATTTGGTAAAACATGATGAAAAACAATTCTTGCAGAACCGGCCCCCTGAGAGCGAGCCGCTTCCACATAGGGGTTTTCTTTAACTTGAAGGGTCTGACCTCGTGCCACCCGAGCTAAAGAAGCCCAACTGACCAGGCTGAGAGCGGCCAGAGTTCCCGCTAGGGCTTTTAATTCCGGATTGGAGATAACCAATACCGAATCAAAAATCACTTT
>JAPOOY010000067.1 GCA_026713205.1 Bdellovibrionales bacterium | reverse complement strand
TTTTTTTGGGGGGGGGATTGCCCGGCCCGCCACTCCCGGATCTCACAAACTGTGACCCTTTTTGTTCTTGTCCGGGGGATCCGGCAAAATTGCCTCCCAATTGTAAAATCACAAAAGATGAAGATGGGGCTCCTAAAGTAACCTATGGTCCTGATAAGGATAAAGATGGGTTTGGAGATGAGGAAGTGACTGCGGCGGATGCTCAAAAAGTTAATCAAAGTAATCCGAAAATACAGGCTGCTGTGTCTGCCGCCAAAGCTCCTTATGCGGATATGTTTTCAGCATTGGAGGAGGATATGGAAGGAGGTGGAGGATCGTCGGTGGAAGAAGATGAAAGTGGAATGGGAGGGGAAGGATTCCTTTCCGGTGGCTCCACAGCGGCCGGACAAAAAGCCGCTGCAAGCTCCGGAGCTGGTCGGCGATTTCGTCGTGGTAAACCGGATGATGATGTGAATAAAGCCGTGCAGGGTTTGATGGCGCAGTTTCTGAAAAAGAAAAAAGAGAAAGCCGGCGGTAAAAAAGAAGCCAAGCTTTTTGGAGACAGCCAAATTGGCGTGGCACGGGATAATATTTTTCTAATGGTTCACCGTCGTTATCAGGAGCGCCGGGGAGAAAACGAGTTTTTTGAAAAACGAGATGAAGCGGCTCCCCTTACTCATAACATTTCAAAGTAAAATTTTAGAAGCATTTGATTTTCCACAGCTCCGCGCCAGGAAATGTGTTCCCCTATAATGGAAGAGGTTAAAATAGAGTTTCCTTTAAGGCACACGCCCTTCCCCAAAACAGCAAAGTTTTTAACTTGAAGCCGGGACAAACCATTTACGCTTTTCGGGCATAAAACGAGGGCTTTTTTTTCCTTCCCTAGCTGTTCTCCTCTTTTTAGGCCGACGGTTTCATCTGTTGGATCAAATCGTTGGAATATTTCCAAAAGCCAGTTTCGTATAAACGGCGATCTTTTTGAAAACAGGGAATCCAAACAGTGTTTTGTAGCGTTTAACAGCTCGGGAATTTCTCCTCCTTCAAAGATCACACCTTTTTCATCCGGAAAAACTTTAAAGGCTCCCTTGGAAATCAAGGGAATCGTGACATTATGAAAGATGTGGTTCGTTTTTGGGGACAGGAATTTGAAGATTTCTTTCTTAAAAAGGGCCAGGCCACTGAATTGCACAGGGCGCAGTTCTCCATTGGTTAAATCTTTTGAATACTTTGCTTTAAAGCCCGCTTGGTGAACTTGATCTATTCCACCAATCGCACGGAGGATGGAATCCTTATCAATCCAAAGGGCGCGGGAAATGCTTTGCGAGGGAGCAAAAGGCGCGGCCCAGAAACACCCCAGAGGAGCCTTTTCTCCATGAACCAAAAAATCACTCAGACCGGCTTTTTCAGATGGGAAAAATAAACTGTCTCCATTGAGATAGAGAAAGGAGTTGTCTTCTATAAAATGGGATTTTAAGGAGAAAAGTCCGCCTGCTGAACCCAAGGATTGAGGCTCAAAAGAAAAACTCACTTTTTGTTTTGAATTTTTTGCCTTATGAACCGTCTCTTTTAAAGTTTCAGGAAATAAATGACTATTTAAAATAGCGTGTTTAAGCCCCATTTTCTCCAAATAAAACCAGTTGTAGTAAAAAAGCGGCAAATTTAAAAAAGGAATGGAGGCTTTTGGGAAGTGAAAGGTGAGAGGTCTTAAGCGGCTTCCCACTCCCGCACAAAGGATAAAAGCTTTCATTGCATTAGATTATTTAGGAAAGAAAAGTGGTTTTCAATAAGTTATACTGGTCCGGTTTGAAATTTGCGGTTTTCCAGATGAAAGAAGGATTACACCCTCCATTAAG
>JAPOOY010000068.1 GCA_026713205.1 Bdellovibrionales bacterium | reverse complement strand
GGTCGCATCTGTGTCAAAGCCGAACTCACTTTTGACCCCCCTATCTTCTTAATGGAGGGTGTAAGTATTCTTTCATCTGAAAACCGAAAAATTCAATCCCGATCGGTATAAGAAAACCTCAAAAATGAGTCACCACATTCGTATAGAATAGGTTGATATTACAAGAATTAACTTGATAAAGAGATTTATCTAAAGGATAATCTTTCATAAATATTTTATAGGAGCTTCTAAAGCGTGAAACTTTTTTTTCTTATTGTTTTTCCATGTGTTTTTAATTTGTTTCAAATAAAGGCTCTTGCTGAAAACCCCTGTGAAAGGAAAAGCAGAACTGAACTCCAGGAAAGCTGTAGTGATAAGGTTCCGGATTGGCTTAAAAAAGCTCAAATAAAAAAAGAAATCATTTCTATTACGACAGAGGGAGTGATATGGCATGAGGGAGTTTGGCATAACGGTTACTGGGAAAATGGCGTTTGGGAGCAAGGGTCCTGGAGAAACGGCACCTGGAAGAAGGGGATTTGGAAGGATGGGGAGTGGATTAACGGGCAATGGAAAGAAGGGTCTTGGCGTAAAGGCTCTTGGAAATACGGGACTTGGCACAAAGGGTCTTGGTTTGATGGGAATTGGGAGCATGGGATTTGGAAAGGGGGTATTTGGAACAACGGGACCTGGCATAAAGGGGATTGGGAAGGTGGAACTTGGTTTAAGGGAACCTGGCATGATGGCGCTTGGCACAGAGGCGCTTGGGAAAATGGGGAGTGGAAAAACGGTGATTGGAAGGATGGGGATTGGAAAAGAGGAACCTGGTATAAAGGCGCTTGTAAAAATGGGACTTGGCACAAAGGGACCTGGAGAGATGGAGAATGGACAGAGGGCACTTGGCATAAAGGTTTTTGGAGAGCAGGCACTTGGCATGATGGCACTTGGAAGGATGGCAAATGGTATAATGGTAAATGGAACAAAGGGACCTGGCATAAAGGCGATTGGCATAAGGGATTTTGGTTTGATGGAATTTGGAATAACGGAAAATGGTTTGATGGAACCTGGTATAAAGGTGAGTGGAAAGGTGGTAAGTGGTATGGAGGTATTTGGAAAGGTGTACGGAAAGGTCCGGATTTTGACCCTCTTACAGCTCAGAATTAACCCGATTGCTGTTTCTTAAAATACCCCTGAATCAGGAATACAAGGAAAAAAGAGTTCAGAAGAAAACAAGTTTAAATTTTGAAACTCTAAGGCTTTTCCAAACTGAGAAATCCCACGGGAGTATTTTTTTTCACAAAAAGAAGTTCAAATTGGCTAAGCTTTTGGAAAAAGGCGGAATCCCTTTTAGAATCCTGATGTAAATCCTGCGTGTATTTTCTTAATACATAACCGGCTTTTTTAAATATATGTTTTGCTTCCAGAAGATAAGCTTGGTCATCTGTTTTGATCTCCAGGAATGAACCTGGCCGTTGTAATTTATAGATTTTTCCGGCAAAACTTTCGGCTAATAACCGATGTTTTCTCTGTCTTTTTTTTGGCCAGGGATCCGGGAAGTGAATATAAATGTTATTTAGCTCCAAATTTTTAAAAAGATGATCCAAAAGAACAGCATTATAACGAAGGCCCCGGCCATTGGTTAATCCCTGTTTTTTAAGCCGTCTTACAGTTTGTATGAGAGGCTTGTATTTTAGCTCCACTGTTAGAAATTTCTGTTCAGGATGTTTCTGACACAGATGGGAGAAATGTCGTCCGTTCCCCGGTCCAATTTCCAAGTTTAAAAAGGAATCTTCTTTGGCTTTAAAAACTTTTTCTCTCCAGAGTCCTTTAAAGGCAGGGGCTTCTTCCTCATTAAAAGCCCAGTCTGCACATTCATTTAAAAGGGCATTAACATACTCCGTGGGATGCGAAATATTTTTTGTGCGATTTAAACGGGTTTGCGCTCCTTTTGACATTTCCCCTTCTTTTTTAAACGAGAATACTGCGAAAGGTGAGGAAGCGTAACTGTTTTGTTTTATACGGATTGTTTTTGAATTTTGCGGTTTTCAAAAAGAAATGATATGTGATACTCTTCATGAGAGTTGAAAGGAGTATAGGAGTATAAATGAAAATTGACAAAGAGCTTTTAAATAAATTATGTGCTCTCGCCCTGTTAAAAATCACTCCGGAAGAGGAGAAGGCCCTTCAAACTCATCTAACGGAGATTTTATCTCATTTTCAAAAAATCAGTGCCGTGGATACCAAAGGTGTCACTCCTCTCG
>JAPOOY010000069.1 GCA_026713205.1 Bdellovibrionales bacterium | reverse complement strand
CCTAACAAGAATGGGCCAAAGTGTTACTGTAAGGGACAACTTTGCAGCGCAGTTTATAAACAATGTCAGAAATACCTTAACTTTAAGTCTCTTGGTTCAAATAACATCTGTCAGTGTGTGAATCTTGATGAAGATGGCAAAAGGTTTTTAGGGTCTTGTAAATCTGTCAGGAACACTTTACCGGCTCTCAATAAGTGTAAGAAGAGATACAGTGATTTAGATCGGAATACTGCTGTTCGTATTATAGGAGGCTGGCGGAAAGCGGGAGGAGGCCCGTTAAATTGTGACTGTGAATACAAAGGCAAAACAAGTAGTTGTGAGAATGTCAGATCACAGATAAAAAAACCAGGGGCGATGCAAACCTGCCGCGCGAAATATAAATCAGCGGTGACACGAGCTGTTTCCATGAAAAAAGGACCACATAGCGGGGTAAAATGTTATTGTGGGAATCAACTTTGTAGTTCAGTTTCCAACCAATGCCGAACCAAATATGGAAAAAAATTCACGCATATTGATTCAGAAAATGATTGCATGTGTGGGAGTGAGCGTTGTGAAGATCGTTTGATGGGAAATAAACTCCAGAAATGTATAGAGCAGAACAAAGATATATACAGAGGAGTGACGGTTAAAAGAAATGGGACCTGTATGTGTGGAAAGCAAACCTGTGATTCATTAAGAAGAAGAAAAATAGCGTCCTGCAAAGAGTATGAAGGCCTTGGATACACAGGGTTTAAGAACGGGCATTGCATGTGTGGACCTGCAAAATGTATAGACAGGAAAAAACCACAAAAAAAAGTTGATTCAAGATGTTTTAGTATGTTTAGGGGCTTATCAGTGGTGGAAAGTTTGGATACACCAGGAGGACTGGTATGTCGTTGTCTTCATAAAGGGAAAAGAAAGGATTGTAAAACAATTAAGAAAAAAAGTGAAAAACAGATAAAACAAGAGGGAGCTGCACTTGAACCTATTTTTATGCCTCCCTCTGTTGCAGGTGAACCTGTGGAGGTGGCTCCTGCAAAAATTATTCCCGCCGGTGCAGGACCTGACGATACCATCGTACCTCCGGCACCTGAAACTCCACCGGATAAGAAACAGATCTGCAAAAAATGGCAGAAGAAAAAGTATTTTAGAAGAAAGGGTCGGGTAAAGGATAATACTTTTTGTTCTGCTTTTGCATCCAATAAGAAGGATTGCAAGAAGGCCTTTGATGGCATCAGAAAGGAAATAGGCACAATCAGTAAATTAGAGGCCAGGCGCAAAAAACTGGAAGAATCACTTACTCAGTGGGAAGACAAACAATTTGAAGCTCAATTTTCAGAGGATGAAGACGAAAGCGAAACAGAAGCGGGAAGTCTGTTTTGCACAAAATGTCTTGCAGATTTAAGAAGCGCGGCAGGTCCCGGCCCCTGGCAGAGGTTTGGAAGTGGTTTGTCCATTGCTTTAGGAGCCGGACTATCCGCTTTTGGTGTTGGTGAGGCTCGTCGTTCTCAGGATGCGACCAATCAGTTGTTAGCTCTCCAAGGTATGCCGGCAGAGAATAATTTTGGTTACAGCATGGCGGGTTTATCTCTTGGCTATCCTTTAATGTCAAAGGGACTTGCAGATCTCTCCAGGGGAAGTTTTGCCTGTGGGCGTACTCCATCTCCTTATCCCCGTCCTTATCCCGCCTCTCCTATGTTTTATTAAATGATTTGAGTTATTTGTGAGAAAGGTTTCTTAAGGTAGTGTCTGTGGTCTGGTTTGAATTTTGAGGGTCAGGAAGTCTGGGGGACTTCTTAACAGGATAAAAGAAGGATGACACCCTCTTTTCTCTTACTGGAGGGCTGAGTTTATGTAAGCGGAAGACCACAAAACTCAAACCGGATCAGCCTATGTTTATCAAAAAAGGCAGGGGTACTGAAGCTTCATTTCTATAGAATAAGGAGTGAAAAAACCATTCAGATACAGTCGCCTATAAATTTATGAAGGAATGGGAGAGATGAGTTATAAAAATCTTTTAAAATTCCTTTTTTGTGTTTTTTCTGTCTTTCTGTGCTTTTTACCTTTTCCATCTTTTTCCTTGGGAAATTTTTGTTTGTCCCAAACGGATCTCTTTTTGTTATCGCAGGGAGGGAAAAGTTCCTCTTCCTCTCGTAAAACAGACATTAAAAGATTGAGAAAAAAGTTAAGTTCAATGGAGAAAAGTGGAGGCGTTTTAGAAAGAGCCAAGGATAAGGTTGAAAACATCACTGTTAAATTAGCCAATACTTTAAATGAAAAAGTGCGTATAGATACGGAGGAAGCGGCAGAAAAAATTGTTCTCTATATGGAAGGTAAGGAAAGAAATTGGGAGTTTGACAACTGTCCTTCTTCATCTCGGATGGCTCACCCCGCCTCTTCTCCCGCAGGTCGCACATCTTCTCCTGTTAACACAAGAAGAGGGAGCGCAACTTCCGTTCGTCCTGCAACAACCTCTTCCGGAGGGACAGGTTCCGGTTCGCCTCGTCACATCTCTCCTAACTCGGGACCAGTTACAATACCTAAAGTTCCCAAAAAAAGAACTTCAGATTCCAGGGGGCGAAAAAAATCTCAGGATAGTAAAAGGGATGAAGTCATAACTATTATTGATGATATTCCTCGTCAAGCCCCGTCACCGGCAAGGGTGCAAAAGAGGCCAAAGGCAGGGTCTGGTCAAGCCCCGTTACCGGCAAGGGTTCAACAGAGGCCAAAGGCACAATCTCATCAACCACAGGTTTCAAAAGTACCGCCCATTCCCAAACCGGCGCCACGGCCTTCTGTGCAATCACAAAAAAAACCGGTTCCTGATTCGCCCCGAAGTTCTGAAGGCGATAAGCCCGTTGCTTCAACAGGTGTTGTAACAAAAACGGAACCGGCATCCCAAACGGATAAACCTAAAAAAAAGAAAAAAAAGAAACCGGAAGAGGGCACTCCCAATCCTTTTAAATGGTTTTTTGTTCCGGAAAGCAGTTATAATAATCGGCTCCCTGAATTTTTGTTGCCACCTTTTATTCCATCTGTTTTTCACCTCATTTTCCCTACAGCACAGGCGGAAGAGATGTGCGCCCCTTGGCAAAATCCTCCTTTAAGTCGTCAGTTTTTTAAAAGTAATGGCCGAATTAGGGCCAAGGCTTTTTGCAGGATTTATTCTCATAATCCGAGGGAATGTCGGGAATTACTGAAAGATCTCAGAAAGGCGTTGGAGCGAGTTCAAAAAGTGGACAATTCCCTTCAAAGGCTGGAGGCCCGATTAAGCAGTCTGGAGCAGGAGCAGGAGGATGAGGAGTTTGAGAGGAGTATTTCAGATGAAGGGGAGACGGAAGCTCGTGGATTTTGCCTGGAATGTTTCAGTGATTTAAGGGGAGCTTTAGCTCCCAGTTCATGGCAGAGGTTTGGAAGCGGTCTTTCCCTGGCTTTAGGATTGGGGTATTCTGTTGCGGGGGTCAAAGAGGCTCGTCGTTCAAGAGTCAATCAGTTGTTAGCTCTTCAGGGAATGCCGGCGGAAAATGATGGTATCAATTCTGTGTTGGGAGCCGGATTAGGTGTCCCTTTAGTGGCTCAGGGGTTGGATGGTTTATCGCAAACCATAGCTCCTGAGTATGTGTGCAGTCCTCGTTTTTATAACAATCCCTATGTTTACAATCCTTATATGTATTAGAAAAATTTTAAGGACCGGTATAACCAGTCCTGAAAAAATTATTTTAATGAATAAGAAAATCTATAGTAGTAGGATACTATTCACAAAATCTACAATGCTTTTATGTCCTTTCCTACGAGCTAATATTGAGGCTGTTTCGTCAAATGAGTTTACGAAGTGAGGATCGGCTCCATTTTTAAATAACAATTTAACAACATCTATATGCCCATATATTGCCGCCCATACTAAAGCAGTTCCCATGTTATTTGAAATATGAATATCTGCTTTTGATTCAATAAGAAAAGCTACTATATCTATATGTCCATATTTGGAAGCCTCCATTAAAGCTGTTTTATCACTGCTACTGACT
>JAPOOY010000070.1 GCA_026713205.1 Bdellovibrionales bacterium | reverse complement strand
ATCTTACTGGCATTGGCTGGAGTGATAGTGCCGTTTTTTTTAAAAATTGTCGGAAGCCGAGCCATCTTCTCAAATCGCGCGCGAGCCGGTTCTTCATCCTCCAAAATATTTATCTCTTTCGCTTTTTCTTTTACGGGAACAGGTACAATCTCATCCTTAAACCAACCTTTTTTCTGAGCCTGTAAGGCTTTTTCATAACTCCCCTTGGCAAACTCGTCCTGTTCTTCCCGGCTGATTCCATACTTCTCAGCACACACCTCTCCAATAACACCCATATGCCGGTTATCATAGGGATTGAGAAGACCGTCTTCCAAGAGAGTGTCCTGTAAAGCCGCTGATCCCAAACTCATTCCCTTCCGACTTCCGGGTAAAATATGAGGAGCCAAACTCATATTTTCCTGTCCGCCAGCCACCACCACTTCAGCTCTTTTTAATTCAATACTGTCACAAGCCATCATAATGGCCTTGAGACCCGATCCACAGACTTTATTCACAGTGACGCAAGGTGTAGAAGAGGACAGCCCACCCCGAATGGCTGTTTGCCTTGCGGGGGCCTGCCCCACTCCAGCCGTTAGAACCTGCCCCACAAGGCATTCTCCCACTTTTTCCAGAGGAATAGACTGATCCTTTAAAAGATTTGATAGAACAACAGCTCCCAATTCTGAGGCAGGAATATGAGAAAAAACGCCTTGAAATCGACCAATGGGCGTGCGTTTTGCAGAAACAATATAAACCGGCAAACTCATCCTCTCAAAGCAAATGGAACACTGGAGCTGGTAGAATCACCCAAGGATACATTCATTTTAACCTCTCCAATCAATAAAGTTTCCGAACACAGCGCCTCCGTCAAGAAAAAACACAAGCGAAAAATATTTACTATAGAAACACAAAACCTTTTATACCGATCATGGTTTAGTTTTCCGTTTTCTTATCCCAGCTTTAGAGATGACTTTCAAGGCCAATGGGAGGTCAAAAATTCAGACATGCGTTTTGCCACAGATCGACCTTCAGTCGCTACTGTGTCAAAGCCGAACTCACTTTTGACCTCCCTTTGGCCTTGAAAGTCATGAACAAAACCGGAAATCTCAAACACGATCGGTATAAACCCTTTATTTTAGCCAAATTCCCTAAGTTAATGATCACTTTCTTTTTTCTTTTTAGTGTCAAAATTCCTTTTTAAGGATATAGAGAAGTCAGGAGACTTTTAACCGGTTTTTGACATGCAACATCACATTCTCATATCAGTTGTTTTAATCTGTGGGACTTCTTTCTCCTCTTTTGGAGAAACATTTTCCGCAAAGAAGGTGACTTCTATCACCGTTAAAGGCCCTGCCTGGAAAATGGTTTTCACCAAAGCTTCCGGTCCCTACCGATTTGAACTAAAGGGAGACGCTTCTTTTCAGAATGAGGAAGGAAATGTCATTATTGAAAGTTCACGACACAATTCACGAAAAGACTGGAAGACGGCAGCAAAGGGAAGTAAAGCCGGTCAACAAGAGGAGTTAACCGTCAAAGGTCCCTCCGCCCCCTTGAATTTGTACATATCCTCCGGTTCTATCCAGGTTATTAAATGGAAACACCCCGTTTTTGTGTCTGCGAACCAAGGCCGGATAATAAGTCGTAAAAGTAAAGGAAGGTGGCAAATTGCCTTAAAAAACGGCCAGTTCAATGCTTATGAACACCAGGGAAATGTTCAGTTACAGGGTTTTTCCCTTGACACCTTGTTAAAGGACAGCAAAGGCTCTTTTAAGGTGCTATTTAACGAAGGCCAGCTTAAAACACGGGGAGGAAATGGGAACCTTCAATTTGTAACCGATCGGGGAAATACAAATGTCAGGGAGTTTGAAGGAAGTTTAAAGGGAACCT
This sequence comes from Bdellovibrionales bacterium, assembly GCA_026713205.1. Taxonomy (GTDB): domain Bacteria; phylum Bdellovibrionota; class Bdellovibrionia; order Bdellovibrionales; family UBA1609; genus JACOND01. The sequence continues at coordinate 6,361 of JAPOOY010000070.1, read as the reverse complement.
TGATGTCCGGCACTCTTATAGCTTCCCTGAAACCACAAAACATTCAGGTTTTTTCCGATCGCGGGGATATCCGATTCAACTTTAGAAATACGGGAGCCAAAGTGATTGCCCGCAGTGAAAGTGGAAAGATATATGCTCCCCGACATTTTTTTAAACGGTATTCCGGAAAATCTTTAACTGTGAAAGGCCGATTGAGAGGCCAAACGAAAACCGGTTCCATTTCCCTGAAAACAAATACAGGAAATATTTATTTCAGATAAAAGAGGATTATCATGGCAATAAAAAAACAAAATAAAAAAGCAACAAAAAAAACCACTGGGAAATCACTGACTCACAAGAAGTCAGCTTCTTCCATTAAAGATAAAAAATCCAAGAAAAAGACTGTTAGCAAAACCTCAAAAAAACCTGTGACTAAGAAACAAAAACACCGTGCCTCTCAAGGAAAATCCTTGAAAACTGCGCCCTCTTCCAAACAAAAAAAATCTGTGAAAAAAACCGATGCAAAGGGCTTAGTCCTTGGAAAGATACAAAAACAAATAACCACTCTGAAAAAGAAAGTTCAGGATTCACTGGTAAAACCTTCCTCAAAAAAGAAAAAACCGGAAACAAAAAAACCTCAAGCGGTAAAAAACCAGCCTAAAAAGCCAATAACATCCCAAACTTCAAAAAAGCCGCCTCTCAAAACATCCGTTCCAGCCAAAAAAAAAGAAATGTCTCTCCTGTCCTCCAAACAAAAATCCTCTTCAGAACGAACAACTGTGCAAAAAAAATCCCCCTCTATCAATAAATTAGAAATGGCGAAAAAGGAACTGAATATGATTTTGAAAAGGGAAACAGAGGAAAACCTTATCCTAAAGGATATGGAAGGAAGAAGTTACTGTTGTGTTGAGGACTGTGGTTTTTCAGCCGAAGTGGAAGGATACTGCCGTCTTCATTATATAGGGTATTGGGAATATATTACGAAACGAAATAAAATTTTAAAAACCGAGATTCTTGCAAAATTTATCCATCAACTGGTGTCCGATTATTCTCAAAATATTCTCAACTATTTATTACAGGACTTAAAACAGGAAAAAACCTTTGTCTCCTCCGTGAAAACCTTGTTAGAGGAAGATGAAGACATTGAATCTGAAGATACTCTTTTGAGTTAAAAGGATTTTTAATTATGATACAGACAAAAAAATGAGGTTTTGGACTTGCCCAAAGAAAATAAAGGCCATCACCGAAATCAATCTATTGTAGTACCTCCGGTTGTGAGCTATCTTTGTTGCAACATCAAAAACGGAAAACACACTTAATAAAACCAACTAAGAGCTAATCTAACATGAAAACTTTAAAAAATTTGACTAACTTTACATATGATATTTTTTTTCTTGCCTATAAGGTATTCACTCAATTCTGGAAAAAGCCCATTTACTATAAAATCATCATTAGAAATATGTATGACTTCGGTTATCACTCTTTATTGACAATACTTATTTTAGGGGTATCTACCGGGGGGGTTCTGGCTTTGCAAATTGGAAAATCCATTGAAAGGTACGGAGCCAAACTCTACCTTCCGAAGATCATGTCCCTCGCCATTATAGGGGAATTTGCGCCGGTTCTCACCTCCATTATTTTAGCCGGTCGGATTGGAGCCGGTATTACATCAGAAATCGGCACTATGAAAGTGACTGAACAAATAGATGCTATCAGAGCTTTAGGTGTATCTCATATTAAAAGGGTGATTGCGCCTAAAGTGTTGGCCTGTTTGCTTATTATTCCCATTCTCTGCCTCTTTATGGGGGTCGTAGCTGTCATCACCGGAGCAGTTATAGCAAAAAGCGCCTTATCCCTGGATCCTGTATTTTTCATTACCAAAGCGCTTTACACTCCTCCTTTTTCTTTCTTTGTTTTCAATTTCTCAAAAACTTTTTTCTTTGCTCTCTGTATTTCTCTGGTGGCCTGTCACTACGGTTTAAACACAACTCATGGAGCCTATGAAGTGGGGAAAGCCACAATGCAAGCGGTTGTAACCTCTTTCTTATTAATTGTTTCTTTTGATTTAGTGCTCATCAGACTGTACTATATGTGGCTCCACTCTTTTTAAAAAACCCGGGGATTTTTAAAATGACAGATAAACAGCCTTTAATTGAAATTAAAAATTTTCATATCAGTTACGGGGAAAAAGAGGTCCTGAAAGATGTGAACTTTGTCGTCAAGGAAAAAGAGTGTCTAACCATTGTGGGAGAATCAGGTGGAGGGAAAACAACAATTCTCCGTTCTATTATTGGTTTGCTTAAGCCTAACCAGGGGGAGATTCTTGTTGAAGGGCGTAATGTGGTCGCCATGGACGAAAAGGAATTGACCCAAATTAGGAAAATGGTATCCTATTCCTTTCAAAACGGCGCGCTTTTTGATTCCATGACGGTTTATGAAAATGTGGCTTTCCCTCTGAGAGAGCACACAAAATTAAGTGAAAAGGAAATTGCCAGGAAAGTAAGGTATGAGCTGGAAGAATTTGAATTAAAGGGAATAGAAAACTCTTACCCGTCCGAACTTTCCGGAGGTATGACAAAACGGGTGGGAATGGCTCGATCCATGATCTTAAAACCTAAGGTGATACTTTACGACGAACCCACAGTGAGTTTGGACCCTTATAATACAGCCAAGATGGTAAAAGTCATGCTGAAATTGAAAAAGAGAGGCACTACATCCATCTTAGTAACTCATAATATTCCTGTCGCCCTGAGAGTTTCGGATCGCATTGCTCTCCTCCTGGATGGGACCATCAAGGCTATGGGCACACCAAAAACCCTGGAACAAAGTTATAACAGTCTTCTGAAAAATTTTATTGAAGGCATCAAAGGAGGTGACAAATGAAAAAGTTTTTTACCAAACAGCTTATTGTAGCTATTTTTATGATAGTTGGTTTAGGAGTCCTCATCAAAGTCACTTTGATTATGGGGAAAAACCGTATGACTATCTTCCATTCCGTTTCCATTTACCGAAGCATTTTTAAAGACACCAGGGGAGTTTATATAGGAAGTGAAGTCACTGTCCACGGAGTTCGCACGGGAAATGTCATTAAAACAAAGGTTCTTCCTGATGGAACAGTGGAAATCTCATTCACAACTTTAAAAAAACATGCCTTTGCAATTAACCAATCCAGCATTGTCCAATTGAAAACATTAGGAATGTTAGGGGATCGCTATGTGAATATTTTCACTCCTGATTTAGAGGCTCAACCTTTAAAAAAAGGATCTCTTATCCCCTCTAAAATCGCTCCAAACCTCATGAATTTACTTTCCGGCGGCAACAAAAAAAACAATATACAGGATTTAATTCAATCCACACAAACCCTTCTGGAATCCGCAAATTCTTTAATGGAGGATTTATCTCAAACAATGGAAAAGACCAATAATATCCTAACAAAAATTGAAAAAGGAGAAGGAACCTTAGGCGCCTTAATTCACAATCGCAGTCTTTACAATCGTGTTCTTACTTTATTGGGCGAAAAACCACGACACAATTATATAAAAGAGCTTTATAAAAAATCTTCAAAAAAAGAGGCCCCTTCATCAAAAAATCCTAAAAAGAAATAATTGTTCACTCTTTTGAAGGACCTCGACGGTTCTCTTTAAACCCAAGATAACACTGTCTCAATCCCTCTCCTGCCAATGCCAACATGCCTATTCCAAAAATATGATGATCCGAATAAAAAAGTCCCGCAGCAGAGGCGCCGCCTAAAAGAACCATTGATCCTCCATAAAGCCATCTACGCCCTCCGGTTTTTCCTTTTAATTCCGGCAGTTCATCATTTGATGATATTGTTATAGATTCTTCCGTTAAATGAATCGGGGTGGCAAACTCCAGAAGCTCTTCTATTCCTCCGGCAAATTCTTCCTGATGGGATTTCACTTTAGCGGCCAAATGAAGAAGAGTGTCTCCCGCTTCTGTTGTAGAATGCCAAACCGAAAAAAAATCTTTTGCAGATCCTGAATAGAGATTCTTCAGAGCTTCATAAAAAGCCTGAGGATCCTCCTTTAAAATCGCCTGAGCCAAAGGGGTATCTTCTAATTTTGTTTGAAAGATCTGTCTCCATATAGAGCTTTTCTGCAAAATATATAAATCAGGTATAACAGTTACCGGATATTTACGGAAAACTTCATGAACCTTTCTATTTCCATGAATAAGAGCCGTTGTAGCGGGAGAGCGAGTCTGTTTATTCTCTCTATAGAGAGGAGGAGTTGAAAGCCCTATCAATTCAAAACCCGTAAAAGGTAAGGAGCCAATCATATCTGACGCCCCTTTTCTCAATTGAGTTATATCTGTTGTTTCCGCTATTTCGTTATCAAAATTTTCCTGAAAAATTTTACCCAACAAAACAAAGATATCATCACCGGATTCTGTCACAGAATTTATAACTTCAAAAAAAACCCTTGCTTGAAAATTTAATAACTTTTCAAGCTCCATACGAAAAGCGGGCGCATTCCTCTCTACAAGAGCCTTAGCCAACCTCATTTTTCTTAAATTGATTGGTGAAATTTTTTCTGATTGTGAAGCCTCAGAGAAAATACACAGAAAAAGCAATAATCCGATAAGACCTGATTTCATAGTTCCTCCTTCTTTCCTGAATTAAAACTTCTTCAAAATGAGCCAGGAAAAAAGTGTCCAGGAAAAAAGCACACCATCCCGCAAAGTTTTCAGTTTAGATTCTCCAATCCGTTCTTCATAGGAAATATTGACACAGGAAAAAGACACTTTTTTCCGAACACACCAGGCTGTTAAAGCCGGTGAAAAATGAAGTCCTGAGGGAAGCTCACAAACAACAGAAGAAAAAACAGATTTTTTAAATAAACGAAAACCACTGCAAGGATCCGCAATCCATACTTTTCCCGATAATACCCAAATCATCCACCGATAAAGCAAGTTGCCTAACCTCCTTGTATAAGGCATCGCGCTTTTTTTGTGTAATCTGATTCCCCATATAATCTCGGCGGAGGTTTCCTGAGTTTTTTTAATTAAAAATTCCAAATCAGAGGGACTACAAGTGCCATCCAAATCACAAAAAGCAATCCATTCACAGGTTGTATATTCTATGCCTGTCTTGATAGCCTCTCCATATCCCTTACGACCTTTCAGGTGAACAATTTTAATTTTCCCGGAATAGCTCTCCAGAATTTTCGCGGAATTATCCGTTGAATGGTCATTTACTACAATAATTTCCAGTTTTTTTAAAGAATGCCTTTGGATCAACTGCTCTTTAGCCCGTAGAGCGCTGTCCAGAACTGAAGGGATAGCCCCCTCTTCGTTATGGCAGGGGAAAATTAAAGCACAGGATGTTAAAGGAGAGTCTTTCATATTTTCCCTTTGGCGGAGAAGGAGGGATTCGCCTGCTACTTTCACTCGCCTCACGCTCGCTCTTTGCGCAGGCCCACCTCGCTCTCTCAGAAAATCTTCCATGATTTTCTGCCCCCTATTCCCCGCTCCTGAGGTCGCAGGCAACATGGGTCGTTTGTTCGCTTCAAATCCCTCCAATCTTCATCCTAAAATTCTCTTGGCGGAGAAGGAGGGATTCGAACCCTCGAGACGCTTTTAACGCCTACACGCTTTCCAAGCGTGCGCCTTCAGCCACTCGGCCACCTCTCCATTAGGGTTTTTTAACAAAATTATTGGGAAATGAAAAATGATATTACTGTTTAACTGGCCTTTTTCATGGCCTCAGAAGCATCAAAAGCGGACAGGGTGGTTAACTGAAAAACTCCTGTAATTTCATCGCGGCTGCGAGATTTCTTCCATCTCATCAGCTGCCTCTGTATCTTCTTATACAGATTTCTTACAAGAAAGTTAACAGTTTCACCCTCTCCAGTTACATAAAAAGACTTTTTACCTGAAAAAATATGCAATTTTCCGGAAAAAAGACCTTCTTTTTCATAATATAAATTCAATTCAATCTGAGAATACACCGGCGCCTGGGCCACTAATATATTCATGATATGATGAATTGTGGTCTTTTGCTTGGCAGATAATATAAAATTAGATTTTAAAGCAAAATCCTCCTTTTTAATGTCTTTCACATTCACCCCTTACTTTGTTTAACGGCTTTTTACCTATTATACATAAAAAATTTAGACAAAATGTCAAAATAACATTCTAAGGTTATTTTTTTCTTTTTTGATGAAGTTAAAAAGAGACACTGCCAATCAACTGTACCGATCGTGCTTGAAATTTTCCGGTTTTTATTTAAGAGACATAGGCCCTTTATAACAGACTCTAGGGGTCAAAAATGAGTTCGGCTTTGACACGGATGCGGCTGAAAGTCGCTCTGTGGCAAAACGCATGTTTGAATTTTTGACCCCTATAGTCTGTTATAAAGGGT
>JAPOOY010000071.1 GCA_026713205.1 Bdellovibrionales bacterium | reverse complement strand
CGATTACCTTAAGTGTCATGTTTTGTCAATAGTAAAATATGACAGATTGTTCTTTTCTGGTTTTATACAATTCTTGTTTTTCAAAATCATCTGAAAATCACCGGCTCAATAAAAACCGCTCTGTTTGAGACAGTATTTTACTAGATGTGTCTAGTATTTTTACTAGATGCTCCTGGTATTTTGCTTCCTCTGTTGAAAAAAGCGGTTTTAGCCTCAGATTTGATTGATCAATGTTCTACGAGATTTTTTTTAATGGATAGAAAATCCGAAAAGCTGTTACAGAAATTTTGCGCGAAAATCCAGACCAAGGCCCTGTTGAAAGGAAAAATAGAAAGTTTAAACCCTCCTTACAAAATTGACGATGTATAATTAGAGACCATTAGAGAGAAAGAGGCCTGTTTTGAAGATAAAAGTCTGTTCGCTGATAACTCTCCCGATCCTCATTCTTTGCGGCGCTTTTTTTACAGGCGCCTGCACAGGCCCCCTTATATCCGAATCCACGGGTGAAATAGCTCCGGAAATAGATAACAGAAGACGCACGGGGGAATGCTCCTATAGCGAACATTGTCAGGAAATTTGTGATGAAATTTTTGAAGACGGGGAAAAACAGGAGCACTGTGAACAGTTTTCTGTTGAAGATGTGGAAAAATTAAAAGTCGTTTTTAGAATTCTGAAGGATTTTAACATCAATAACTCAAGCTCTGTGGACCAGGAAGATTTGGAATTTTTATTAAATATCAGCCCCAAGCCACTGGAAACCATTGTGGAACAAATGAATGAAAATCAACAAAATGATTTTCTGGTTTTGATAGCGAATGACGCGAAAACAGCGGCCATTGTTGGAAGCGCGGAAACGGAAGAATTTGAAATCCTGAAAAGATTACTGGGATCCGGTGAAAATCAGATTCTTTCTGTAATCAATAAGCCTATTGATCGTGAAGACACGGTAATAGAAATAGCTTTAAAGAAGAACAACGAAACTCTTCTTGGGTGGTTTCATGATTTTTTTGGAAGTCAATGTGAGAAAAACTTCTCTTTTGAGTTATGTGTTTTTACAAGATATTACTGCAGCTTCTCACTGAGCGAGGAGAGTGTGGAAAAAGATTTCTTTAAATACCCCCATTTTACAAAAATGCTGAATAATATTCTTAGGAATCACCGACCAGGCCGATCTCCCCAGTGGTGGACACGGAGCATAACAACACAAAATTTGAAGTCCTGGCAAAACTTCCCCCATAAAGTGTGCCTTGAAGATCTCTATTATCATTAAAAGACAAAACCCCCGGCTCAAACGCAAAAATTAAAGTCTTCCCACGGAAAAGACGATAAATACTTAAAGCTTCTTTACAGGGGATTATTTTTGAAACCGAGATTTTTCAAACTGGCTGGTTTTTATAGCGCCTCTTTATATCTTACAGTGTGTTTGACAACAGCCTGCACACAACCCACTCCTTCAACTCCTCCTGATAAATCTGACCAACCACCTAAAGATACCAGAAAATATGACAGCAAACGCACAGGAGAATGTGACAGGGATGATGACTGCCAGAAAATTTGCCAGGATATTTTCCAAGGCCGAAAAGCGAAGGAAGCATGTAAAGAATTCTCCATTTCCGCTGTGGAAGATATGAACCAGGTTTTTAAGGTGCTGGAAAAACCGGAAATAAACAAGCTGGAAGCTTTAAACTTTCAGGTTTTGGAATTAATGCTGGATATTAGCTCCGAACCTTTGGAAACAGCCGCAAGCCGAATGAATCCAACGGAAAAGAAAAGATTCCTCGTCTGGCTGGCGGAAGACTTCACAGCGGCAAGGCTGATTTCAGAAGCGGATAGTGATTTTAAAGTTATGGATCGCTTGCTCGGAACAACACAAGCAACGATTGTCTCTGAGGTTAAGAGATCTATTGATTCCGGAGATAATTTTGTGGAAATAGCTCTGGCTTTTGAGAATGCCGTTGCTCTGGAATGGCTTCATAACTTTTTTGGAAACCAATGTGACGGCAGAGACTATGAGAGGTGTATTTTTAAGGATTACTATTGCGGAATCTACACTTCTTTCAGCGCCAGTCAGAACACAGCTGATAAATATTTTGATCATGAATTTTTCACAAAGGCACTGGATGAAGTTTTAGCAAGTCATCGGCCAAGTGGTTTGGGGAATAACCACTGG
>JAPOOY010000253.1 GCA_026713205.1 Bdellovibrionales bacterium | reverse complement strand
TAGAACAAGAGGCTCTTCGGAAAACTCCATTTGTACAGCCAGATTGAGAAAAGGGTTGTTCCAATCGGGAGGCGCTTCCGGGGGCAGAAGAGCCGGAGTTTCATAAAGAGGGGAGACTTTTTCCAGAGAGCCAATCAGGGAAAGCTCTTTTAAGGCTTTTCTGATAGTTTGCTTTCTTGGGGATAGATTACTGCCGATGCCGAGAAAAACTTTCATTAAAATGCGTCTCCACAGGTGTATTTCACACCGCCCTCTAACCCTTCAATGGGAGGATTTTTCTTATGAAGAGTGAGTTGGATACGCATAGAGGGGTACCTATTTTTTAAAAAGGAAAAACACTCTTTGGCCATTTTTTCTATTAAATGAAATTGGTTGCTCTTTATAAATTCCTTTAACATTTCATAAACTTCTTTATAACAGAGGGTATCTTCAAGGTTGTCTGTTATTTCGGCTGAAGGAGATAAGGGAAACTCCATTTTAATAGACAGGCTGATTTCCTGGGGTGTCGCTCTCTCTTCGGAGGTAGAGCCGATATATACAAGCAGGGATAAATCATGAATGCTCAGCTGGGGTTTGAGCGGTTTGGAAAAATCCAACGACTTGCCAGAAGCCGTTTTTTTTATTTTTAATTTGTTAGACAAGATTTCCCCTTTCCAAACAGATGGGTTGATAGTCTCTCGTTTATATACCGCTTTAGCCGGAAATTGGAAGGTTTTATGAGTGCATATCTGAAAGGAAATCCCAGAGAGCTTTTGCTGATTTCTCAGCGGCTTTCAGGGCAGGCATCTGTTCCTCTTCCGAAAAAGTGTCTATTAATTTTTCACATTCTCTTCGGTGGTGTACATCCGCTTCCTGGTGAACAGTAAAGAATGACAGAGATCGCTTGTCACTCACATCATAGTGCTCTTTCAATCCTTTAATTTTTGTTTCCGCAATTTCAGGAACTTGATATTCATAGGCGTAAAGAGCCGCCAGACCTTCCGCGTAGGAGGATCGGCCCGCGGATAAGAAAGAATCTATCACTTCTTCTATGGATTTACGGACAGGATTGTTTTCTATTTCATTTCTGGAAACCCCTAAACCTTCCGCAAAGCGAATCCAAAGTTCCGGGTGAGGTTCTCCATGCTGGAAGCCTTCCTCATCCGCCAGGTTTTCCAATAAGATTTTTCTTTTCTCTATGTCGTCACATTGTGAGTGGGTGGCGCTGATATAGCGGGGAAAAGCCTTCACATGTTTATAGTACTGCATAGCGTATTCTTTTAATGTTTCCTTTGAAAGATTTCCTTTATTCCAGTCCTGATAAAAAGGATGGGAAAGCAGGTGGTATGTAGAAATGGAAGTTTTGAGTTTATCGCTAAATGTCATTTTTTCCTCCTTAGAGTGGTTGAATTATTCCCAAATATTTTAGGTTTTTTACTAAAAAATCATTGTAGATGAACCGGCTTATTAAAACAAATTATTTTTTGTTCACAAAACTTATATTCCTCCAGTTTAAATCCTCTGGGGTTCATGTTCAGATATCCCCTGGAAAACGGACTCTTTGCGGCTTGTCATGAGGAAATTCATTTTTGAAAACCACAAAAGTCACACCGAATTGAATAAGAGGGATTTTTTAAGGTTTTAGTCAGGAAAAAATGGACTATGTTTTTATGAAAGCACAAGGAATTAAGCTCAAAGTATGTTATTTTTATATCGATCGTGTTTGAATTTTTCGGTTTTTATTTAAGAGACATAAGCCCTTATAACAGTCTCTAGGGGTCAAAAATGAGCACGAATTTGACACAGTAGCGATTGAAAGTCGCTCTGTGGCAAAACGCATGTTTGAATTTTTGACCCCTATATAAAGGGTGTAGGCATTTTTTCTTATGAGGAACCGGAAATTTTCAAGTCGGAGGAGTATAAGATCAATAAATCCTTAGGGACCTCTATAGTCTGTTATAAAGGGTGTAGGCATTTTTTCTTATGAGGAACCGGAAATTTTCAAACCAGAGGAGTATATTAGGGATTCTTACTAAAAAATCCAACGGTTTAGGACAAGCTGAAAAATGATGGATATATTTTTTCTTTCCTTTAACGAATCAAATCGGGAGAAGAACTGGTTGCTTCTAAAATCCCGTTTTCCTCACAGCCGACACATCCACGGAGTGAAGGGCGTGGCTTTGGCTCATTTCATGTGTGCGCAGCTTTCAAAAACGCCCTATTTCTTTGTTGTAAATGGAGATAACGAAATTCTAAAGAGTTTTCAGTTTCAACTTCCCTCTCCTCTCGCTCCGGCGGTTTACACCTGGAGGAGTCTAAATCCTGTCAATCAGCTGATCTATGGATTTGGAGGTATTAAACTTTTCTGGAAACAGACAGCTTTTGCCTTTTCCAGAGGTATTGATGTGTCCACTTCATTAAACATTCCCTATAAAATTGTTCCTGAAATGGCTTCTGTTACGCATTTTAATGCTTCTCCTCTGGAGGCCTGGAGGGGAGCTTTTCGGGAGTGTGTTAAGCTTTCCAGCCGCTGTATTACCAGGCAACATGACCGAGAGACAAAAGAACGCCTGGAAATATGGTGTGAGGAGGGGAGGGAATCTCCCTTTGGCTCCTATAGTGTTTTAGGAGCGCGACAGGGTAGAACCTATGGTTTAAAATACAGGGATTGTCCAAAATCCCTTAGGAAAATCAATGACTTTCAATGGCTGAAGTCTTATTTTCTGAAAAATGTCGTCAGTGATCATTCAATCCCCACAGATTATACCAATCCGGTTTGAATCTCTTCGGGTTCATGTTTAGTTGTCCCCCGGACAACTGAACTCCCCGTGGCTTACCGCGGGGAGATTCATTTTTGAAGGCTTGACAGGATGAAAGCATTTCTTTTGTTTAAAAATCCTCAAAAATCCAATTTGTACCGATCGTGTTTGAAATTTTTCGGTTTTTATTTAAAAGACATAAGCCCTTTATAACAGACCATAGGGGTCAAAAATGAGTTCGGCTTTGACACAGATGCGGCTGTAAGCCGCTCTGTGGCAAAACGCATGTTTGAATTTTTGACCCCTATGGTCTGTTATATAGGGTGCAAGCATTTTTTCTTATGAGGAACCGGAAAATTTCAAACCGGAGGAGTATAAGGAGGATATTATTACGAGCAGTCATCCTTTGTGCAGGGCCAGTCTGCCGCCTTGTTTCCACAGCAGCAATTCAGACAAATTCCATAACCATTCATAAGCCATATAGGATTAATTGGAGGAGTTTGAATGAAAAGCTGCGTATCTTCCAGAAAACCGGATCGTGAACTGTATTTATTTGCTGCATCTGTTTCCGGTGAGGACAGAATACCTCCCGGTGAATCATTATGGCTTCGATCAATATCATTAAAAAAATTCAGTCCGCGATTTTCCACAAATCCTTCCGGTTTCCCCGATTGTTTTATCACCACAGCAAATAGTCTCATCCCTTTAAGTCCGTGATATATTTCCAGGGAGGGAGTGGGAGATTGAAACATTTGTTCCGTTCCCGCATTGACGGCTGGATCCCAATCCCTGTGATGCTCCACATGGGTTCGGTTATTAATCACCTCAAAGGCATAGTGACGGGCGGCAATAGATTGAAGGGTCCCTGAATGCACAGCCCCCCAAAGTCCCATTGTTAAACCGAAGAAAGTGATAAATACAACCAGAAGTGGCAAAATTTCCACCATGGCAATTCCGGGACGAAAAGATTTCATCGTCCTTCCGGGCTTTGGTAACTTTATTTCTTTTGAAGTTTTTTTCATCTTTTCAGCATCCGTTATCACTGGCCACCTTGTCCGTGGGAGTTGGGAAAGTATGAGGGACTCCATAGGAATCAAGAATTATTTGTATATGATTCTTTTTTTCTTCATTAAATTGGTTACATTCATCTTGTGAAGGCTCTCTTCCCAGGTAAGTCCCAATGGTGGTGGTCAAACCCTGATCCCCCTCTTCCGCAAGCAGGGGGATACGAAAGCTAATCAGATTTGAAGTAAATGGCACAAATACTCCATAAAAAAGATTTCTGTATCCTGATTCCGTATAATCCGGGTTAAATCCGGTTTGAGGGCTGGTGGGAACATCAAACCAGGCGCTTCGGTTGATCAAATCAGAAGTGAGTTGACTGTATTTTCCTTCTCCTCTACCTGTTTGTGTGCTTTCATCCGTATCTCCCAATGAGAGTTTTCGTGCGGAAGAGTAAGTGATGTACTGCAAGACATTGGCATAGGTTAAAGTCAGAGTCAGACGAAAGAAAGATAAAATGAGAAACATCACTATGACAAAGGCAATAAGGAAAGGGATTGTCACAAGACCCTTCGGAGAGGTGTTTGATTGCAACGGAGGATATATTTTGTCTGGTTGCATTTCTTGTTTTGTCACAAGACCCTTTGGAGGGGTGTTTGGTTGTAACAGACGCATCTTATTACCTTTTGTTTTTATATTCATATTAATCCCAGGAATAATGTCTTTCATGAATATTAGGATGTTCATCTTTTGATTCAGTGGAATCTTTTTTCCAGTTTCCATTGGCAATCATATTTGCCACCACTTGACTGGGCCCCTTGGCAAAGTCTTCAATATATTTGTTAGTTTTGATTTGATTGATAACAAGTTGGCCTAAAATAATTAAAACAACTGCCAGAAGAATAAGTTCCACAGTGACTTGTCCTTTACTTCGGTGGAAATGTTTTCCTGTATAATAGGGTAGGGACTGTAAAACCCCTTTTCTTTTGGAAGGAAATAGAAAGTTTTGTCCTGTTCCTCTATAATTTTGGAAGGGTTTTTTAAGTTCATAGCGGTTCGTCATTTTACATGTCATAAGAACAGCTCCTTTAAACATTATATACATATCCGGTTTGAAATTCTCGGTTTTCTATTAAATTTAGGACCCCTTTCTCTGTGGAAAAACAGACTTCTACAATATCAAACGGCTTCCTGATGGTAAAAATTCAATTATTAAAGAGTTATACCGATCGTGTTTAAAATTTTCGGTTTTGTTCATGACTTTCAAGGCCAAAAGGAGGTCAAAAATATACCGATTGTGCTTGTTTTCCTATTTTTATTTAAGAGACATAGGCCCTTTATAACAGACTCTAGGGGTCAAAAATGAGTTCGGCTTTGACACAGATGCGGCTGTAAGTCGCTCTGTGGCAAAACGCATGTTTGAATTTTTGACCCCTAGAGTCTGTTATAAAGGG
>JAPOOY010000087.1 GCA_026713205.1 Bdellovibrionales bacterium | reverse complement strand
GTTTGGTCCGTTGGGCTTGACCAGCTTGAAATTTTTGAAGGGCCTTGGCCGTGTTTTGTGCAAAATCCTGAATAATCTGTTTTTTCTTTTGAAGAGCCTGGTTATTTAATTGCTGAACCTGTGCCTGCAAGGACTTGAACTCAGCCAGCATCTCATTTTTTTTCTGTTCAATTAACCTCAGAGTTGTCCTATAATCCTCTTCTATAGAGGCAAAAAGAGGAGCGCTTTCCGACATACAATTGGAATAATAACTCTGGTATCTGGCATTGTCCTGTTTTGTAAATGAAACACGCTTTTTTCCCATTATCTTTCTAACTCCCGTATTTCCGTATCGTCCATCACGAATGGCCTGGCGGCGATACTTCCGATAAGCGGCCAAACGCGCCCCTGCCGTATGGCGACACTTTTCATAGAGTTTTTGTTTGCTTTCCCTCCGTATCCTTTCCGCTTTTGCCAATTCATTGGTAAAGGCATGTTGTATTTTCAAAGACTTTGACAGCTCTTTCTGCACTCCACTAATAGCTTTTTGAAGGTTATCATCAATCTCCGCCTGCTTTCCCTTAACGGCGTCTTCCATCTCATCATTTGCTTCCTGTAATTCACTTTGAAGGGTATTGAGATCTTCCTCATAACTTTGCTTGGCTTCCGCCAGCTCCCCTTGTTTTTCCAGAATGTCATCCCGTAAATCCTTTATATCATCTTCCAGTTCCTCTTTTACGATCTTCCCGTCCTCTATTTCCTCTTTGAGTTCTTCCAGATCATCCCCTGCCAGTTGAGGACACTTGGCTCCAGCCGGAAGACGGGCACATCTTTTGCCTCCCTCTTCAGGACAATCCTCACAGGAACGCATAATGGCTAAACATTTTCCAATATGACCACTTTTTAATTGACCACACTTTGCGTTTGCCTCTTTTTTAGCCTCGTCAAATGTTTCCTTCGCCGCCTCACAACCGGATTTGTCCTTTGAATCCTTGAAATCACAAGTTGCTCTCACATTAAGACATAACTTTCTTTGACTCTCCTTATCTACATGCTTAGTCCCACCACTACCAAATGAACCTGGTACTCCAACAATATCAGCAAATACTGTACTACAATTATTTTCCATAGCTATACCTATCATACCTTTAGCATCTTCTTTGTCAGTGGTATTAGTGATAATAGTAGAGCTTTGAATTTTCTCTACACATTTAGTTATCTCATTATTCGCATCTACCGATAATACAGAAAAAAGTAAGAGGAAATATCCCATAATTTGTATAAAAGATTGTAATTTATTCCTCCTATTAAACTGCTTTTTAACTAAAATCAAAAATTCAATTTTGAACAAATACCTACAAAATAAACCAAAGAATTTTTTAATGTTCATATTACACCCTCCTCATAATCCAATGATTAAAGTTTTAAACTCAAATTAACCTTTATTAAAAAACCTGGAGCTTTGTCTGAAGATAAAAACTTTTGTCTGAAATCCATATACTTCTTATCGGAAAATAAAGCCTGGACTTAAGTTTTGTTTTTCTTATTTTGCTTTATCCAATAAAATAAGAGGATTTTTCTTTAACTATTGAATTTTATAATATTTTTATAAAAACCTCAGAAATACTCTTAAGGCAAGAAATCACTCAAAAGCAGGTGTTTTAAGATGGATGGAATTTGCAGATTTTCTGTTAAGATAAAGTAATCCTTCATGAGCTTAAAGGGTGTAAGTATTTTTTCTTATGAAGCACCGGAAAATTTCAAACTGGAGGAGTATAATAGCGGCTGAAAGCCGTTTTGTGGCAAAACGCATGTTTGAACTTTTGACCCCTCTACTTTCTTAATGGAGGGTGTAATCCTTCTTTCGTTTGAAAAATCTCAAAATTCAAATCGGACCAACACAGTTTAACGAATTTTTTTGAAAAACCGCTTCCATCTTAACTCCAGAGGATTGCAGAGAAAAGAAACAACTGGCAGGGTTTCCTCACAGCTCAGCCATATCCCAAAGGCCCGCCCCATCACTCTGCTTAAAGGAAGAACACCAAAATAACGGCTATCCCTTGAATTATCCCTGTTATCTCCCATTACAAAAACATGGCCCTCC
>JAPOOY010000072.1 GCA_026713205.1 Bdellovibrionales bacterium | reverse complement strand
TTTGCCACAGAGCGGCTTACAGCCGCATCTGTGTCAAAGCCGAACTCACTTTTGACCCCCCTCTTCACTTAATGGAAGGCCAACTTCATGCCAGTGGAAAACACAAAACTCAAATTGAATCAGCATATTCTCTAGTAAGGGCTTTTTTTCTTGAACAAAAATCAGAAAAAATGAGCCTCCACATAGCAAGCTGTGAGGGTATGGAACCCGAAGAGATTCAAACTGGAGGGGGCAGGTAGTTTTTTTCAATGGATTCGCTATAAAACTTCAAATAGGATTGATGTACGATAATACACAATAAAGAAGACCTTGGAGAAGTCATTTGTCTATTCAAAAAAAATTAAATTTGAAAGGGAAAAAGGTGGCTCTCATTCAGGGAGGGATAGGTCCGGAAAAGGAGATCAGCTGGAAAACCTCTCAATGTGTGGAAAAGGTTCTGAAAACTCTCCCCTGTTCTTATTTTGTTGCGGAGGCGGATAGTACGCTCTTCCAACAACTCAAAAATGAAAAACCGGATTTAGCCTTCCTGGCAGTCCATGGAATTTACGGAGAAGATGGCACTGTTCAAGCTCTCTGTGAACTTTTACAAATTCCCTATACAGGAAGTGGGATTTTAGCCAGCGCCCTTTGCATGGATAAGCTGTTTTTTAAAAATCTTCTTTTAAAAAATAAAATTGCCACGCCTGACTTTAAGGCTGTTCATTCCTCTCAAAAAACTTCCTCAATAAAAAATTATCCGGTGATTGTGAAAGCCTCTCACGGAGGCTCCACACTGGGCACTTATATCGTTCAAAATCCTGAAGAACTCCCTGATGCTTTGAAGAAAGCAAAAAATATCGGCAGATATGTTTTTATTGAAGAATACATCCCTCAGGGAACGGAAATCGCCGTTTCTTACTTAAACGGGCGGATTTTAACTCCGGTGGAGATTGTTCCAAAAAGCGGTTTTTACGATTATAACCACAAATATAATATCGGACAGACAGACTATATTTTACCGCCTCGTTTAGACCCCCTCACTGTGGAAAAAATGAAAGTCATTTCTGAAAAGGTTATTTCTCTAACAAATGTTCGCGGCTACGCCCGTCTGGATTTTATCGTGAAGAAAAATACACCCTGGCTTTTGGAAGTGAACACTTTACCCGGATTGACGGAAACTTCCCTTCTGCCAAAAAGCGCCGAGAAAGAGGGATTGAGTTTTTCCCAGGTTATTGAAATGATTCTCTCAGTCGCCACTCTGGATTATCCTTCGGCTATCAATAAAAAATCATGAAACTGGCTCTAAAAGCGACCTTATTAACTCTTATCTTAACAGGAGCTATTTCCCTTTTGTTTTTTGGAGTATTTTTCTTCTCCGCAAAAGTGGAAATTGTGGAATTAAAAATGGATCCCCAATTTAAAGATAGCCATTGGACTCCTGAGCTTAAACAAAAATTCCTATCTCATATAAACAACCATAAAGGGCAAAGAATCTGGACAGTCCCTTTGGATCAAATGGCCCGTGATCTCCGTGAACTGTACCCGGCGGCAGAGCTTCGGATTCAGCGGCAGCTCCCGGACCGTATTATTATCTTTTTAAAAAAAAGCAACCCTCTTCTCCTATTACTTAGAGAGCAGGGAGATCAAATCCCCATTTCCTTTCAGGGAGATCTTCAACCCCCCTTGGATTCAAATCAGTTTATGGATTTACCCATTTTACGAGGGGATCTCTTTTATAAAAACCCGGACTTAAGGAGGGAAATCTGCGCTCTGATTCGCAAACTTCCGGACAAAGGGCTTCTGACTTCAAAGAATATTTCAGAAATTACCTATAATAAAAAGAGAAAATCTTTTCTGCTATTCTTAATTCCCGGCTATACATCTGTGGAAGTATCCTCTAAACTCTCTGAGAAACAAATTCTGAAAATCAATTTTGTTTTAAAATATCTTCTTCAAAGAGAAATGATGGAACGAACCGTTGATGCCCGATTTGAGAAAAAAATCATTGTAAGTATCCCTCATTCATCTTAATCTTTAAAGGAGGCGGGGCAAAAATGGCGCGCTTTAAACTTAATAACGAAAATGTCATTGTCAGCCTGGATGTCGGCACTTCTTCCATAAGATGTGCTGTTATTCAAAAAGACGAAGAACTAACTCCTGAATTACTGGCTTACTGTGAAAAACCCTGTCAAGGTCTGGACGAAGGGCGTGTGGTTGATTTTAATGAAGTGATCCCCATTGTGGGAGAAGTCCTGGAAGAGGCGGAAACTCTTTCTAAAACCAGTTTTTCCGAATTGTGGATCGGACTTAGTTGTGATTTTCACTCTTTTTCCTCTCAGGGAATGACAGTCCTGCCCTCCAGAGAAGTGACAAAAAAAGACATGGCTTTAGCTATTCACACAGCCTGTGCCGTACCCATCCCCTCCCACCATATTAGAATACATAATAACCCTCTGAGTTTTCATATAGACAACCAAAGTGAGGTCATTAACCCTTTAGGACTTTCCGGCCTCCGCCTGGAAACTCAGGTTCATATTGTAACAATCCCGGAATTTTACTGCCATGATTTGACTAAAGTCCTAAAAGCCGTGGGATGCACTCCAAAAGGTTTTATTCATAATTTGGTTGCCTTTGCCGGAAATTTAACGGATCTCAGACAAAAAAAGAATGGGGTTTGCCTCTGTGATATAGGGTATCGCTCCAGCCGGGTCATTGTCTATCATCAGGGAAAAATAAAAGATATGTTTCGCATCCCCTTTGGAGGAGAGCATTTAAGTCTGGCTATTTCCGAAAGATTTAAAATCTCACTGGAAGAGGCAGAAGCTCTTAAAGTAAACCAAGGGTCTTTTGCCTCCCACTCCATTAGTGATGAGGAACAAATAGAAACAGGAGAAGAAGGACTGTTCATTGCCTGCAATGCTTTTTCTGAAGTCTTGGAAGACACCATAAAACAATTCTTCTCCGGCTTGCGGGAAAGGTTGGAGTTAAAACTGGCTCTTCATCATATAAACTCCGGAATCCTCTGGACAGGCCAAACATCTTTTGTTCCGGGATTTTTGGAATTGGCTCGCTCACGAACAGGATTGGCGGCTTCTCATCCAAGACCTTTTATTTCAAATGATTTTAAAAAAACAAATACCTTTGCAATTGCGCAGGAAGCTTTCAGAAAGGAAAGACTTCAAATACAAAAAACCCCTTTTACCTCCCATTGGATAAAATTTAAGGACTTATTTTAAACATTGAGACGAACGGCTATAAAATGTCATGTTGAAAATAAAAAAGAGACGAAAGAATGTTAAAAGCGTTAAAATTCTCACTGCAAGGAAAATAAATGAATCATGATACAAAATCGAAAGGAAAAACCGCTTACTTTATAATACTGGGGAACTTAAAATAAAAATGATTATAAAACATAACCGCCGGAGGAAATAATGTTTGAAATTGATGAGTCATCCAACACTTTATTAAATGCTGATATTCGTGTCATTGGTGTTGGCGGCGGCGGCGGCAATGCCATTGAAACAATGATTAAAGAAGGTGTGAGGGGCGTAAAATTTATTACGGTTAATACGGATGCCCAGGCTCTTTCCTCCAGTTCCGCAGAAACAAAAATTCAGTTGGGAGCTAAGCTGACAAAGGGATTGGGAGCGGGAGCCAATCCGGAAATTGGCCGCAGAGCCGCTATTGAATCCTATGAGGAAATCATCACTCAGCTCAAAGGGGCGGATATGGTATTTATCACTGCCGGTATGGGGGGAGGAACGGGAACCGGTGGCATCCCTGTTCTTGCGGAAGCCGCCAGAGAGCTGGGAGCGCTCACAGTGGGAGTTGTAACCACACCTTTTTTGTTTGAAGGCAACAAACGACGAAAACGAGCGGAGAAGGGAATTACCGAACTAAAAAAACATTTAGACACTCTTATTGTTATTCCAAATGAAAAACTCCTCAGCCTGTTTGATGATGACACCCCTTTACTTGAAACATTTAAAAAAACAGACGATGTCCTCCTTCGGGCCGTTAAAGGTCTGGCTGAACTTATTAGTTTAAAGGGGCTGATCAATCTGGACTTTGCTGATGTAAAAACGGTCATGACAGACAAGGGAATGGCTTTAATGGGTGTGGGAGTGGGCAGTGGGAAAAACCGCGCCATACAAGCTGTGGAAGGGGCGATATCCTCTCCCTTATTAGGAGATGTATCCATTCATGGAGCCACAGGAGTCATTGTGAATATAACTTCGGGAACGGGATTATCTTTAAAAGAAGTGAATGCCGTCTCCTCTTTAATCACAAAAGCCGTGGATTCGGAAGCGGATATTATTGTGGGAGCTGTTATAGATGAAAATATAGCGGACCGGCTCAGTGTGTCCATTATCGCAACGGGTTTTAATGAAGAATTTCAAACTCCCCCCCTTCAAGCTTTCTCCCTGGAGAACAGGGAAAGAAAATCTGTCAGTTCTGAAGAAAAACCCTCAGTTGCTGGAAATTTTAAAGAAACTGTTGCCTCCCGGATTGATATAGAACACAGCGCTATGGGGGAATCGAAAATTAACCCCACGGAGGAAAGTGATCCTTCATTGACTCGCTTAGAATTCTCCAGAACAAAGACTTCCCCCGAGACACAATTTGCGAACCAACATAAGAGACGCCAAACCCGTCAACAAACTCATCAAGAATTTGACAAGGAGCTGTCTCCCACTGAAACCCCTTCAGCGGAACAAACAAACAACTTGGAAGTTTCTCTAAGAGAGAAAAATGATTCCTCCATGAGTGAATCAAGCTCTGAAAAAACCAATGAACAACCCCTCAAAGAAACAGATGTAAAAGAACAAACTTCCCCTTCTACCATGAAAGCAAAAAATTCTTCTGTTCGTGATATGCTTCTTAAAAAAGCCAGAGAATATGCCAGTCAAAAAACGGAAGAGCCAAGTCAAACAAAATCCGTTTTTCCGCAACAACAAATGGCCATGAACTGGCCGGAAGATTCTCTCAATGAAGAAGATTCCGCCAACACTTTATCCCCTTTTGAAAAGGATCTAAATTTTTCCGAAGAAGATTTGCGTTAATTGACAGTTTTTCTAAAATAAAAACCGGAGAAGTATAACTGATCTGAATTATTAACCTGCCGCCATCCAGAAATTCACAGTACCTTCAACCAATTCCATAAAGGCTCTCTTCTCTTCCAGTTGTTCACAAGTATCGGGGGAAGATTCAATACAGGTTTTATATTCATTATACTGTTTTAAAATATCCACAAATACATTATCTTCATCAAGTGGAACAACCCACTTCTTATACTTACCAAAATGAGCAACAGAGGGGTGTGTTTTTAAGAAGTCCACAAACAAAGGAGGCTTGCTTGGAACTTGATTGTCCGTACTATATAACTCTATATAATCTTCATAGGCCTTATAAATAAATGGAGCCTTTGCCTGATAGATTCTCATCATCCTTTCTTTTGCCTGCTTAGCTGAAAACCGCCTGAGATTGAGATCAGATACATCATTTTGCACATTAATAGGATTGAAAGCTAATAAATTATACTTGAAATGCAGTTTTCTTTTCACTTCCGGTGATTTATTCATTTTAAGAATAGAACTCAAAGCCATCTTCATAAGTACCATATACGACCACATCGGTGTTTTTTGAGTCGAAACAAGCATCTCGTAATTCAACAAACGAGGAACCTCAAGAGGAGCATCCTTAGGCAAATTCATTTTCTCTCTAAGCGCGGCTTTATCAATATAAGGATTAAGATCCACACCATTTAAAATGCTATCTTTTACTCCTTTAAAAATATCCTCAAAAAGACCCGGTATATAAACAATAAGAGGTACAACAGTCCTCAAGGCTGATAACACTGATATACTGGCTGGCGCCTCACTATAAAGATCTTCCTCTGCACGAGGATGCACAAAATACTCTACACCATGTCTCCACACACCTACTTCTGTAAGGAACTTACCCATATTCTGCTCCACAGCCCACTGTTTAACAACATCAGATTGACAATCAACCAGGACAGCTCTGGAATTTTCAGGATAAAGACTTTTTATTTTAATATGCACCACCTCTAATGACACAGCTTTATAAGACTTATCTTCTTGCTGATAGATGCAGGTTTTTGAGGGGAGACGAGAGAATTTTTTAAAAAAATCAACTAATAAAGGAATCATGTCTTGAAGCTTCTTAAAAGCCGGGTTTTCCTTTGTTATCAGTTGAATGGTTTTCTCATATTCCGCTATACTTTCCTCATTCAAATGATAATGATCTATATTCTGTCCAATATTATGAAAGATTTTACGATGCTCCATCAGCCAGTTTTTTAAAAATTTATTAACGCCTGTCAGAGTTACCCGTAGAGAAGGGTTTCTATAGGTATCATATCTTCTGGAAAAGAACATTAAGTGATCTGTTATAGTACGAATAATATTTTGCAAAATCTCCTTTGGAGTTCGGCCATAATCAAACGTAGTACAAAAAGGATCATCTGTTGTATCTGATGTCTTTGTTCCTCCACACACATGGTACTTTTTAAGTTGATTATGATCTATTTTTCTTAAAAGGCTTTTATCGGAATTTAAACCGGTAAACGGCACCGGTCCTTCTTTAACTTCTTGCAAAATGCTTTTGTCCCCTGAATTCAAGGTAACAACACCATTGACAGCATTTCGATCAATGGTTTCCAGCTGATCAAAGTATAAATATCTTGTGGCCGCTATATCATACTTCCCTGGAACATGTATTATGGGAAATGAACTCTGAACATAATCCATTACAGAGGAATAATAAGCTGGCTTTTTATTGCTGTTTGTTACCTCTTCATCTAAAATAGGAGTATTGTCCAGCCAAACCGGCTCTCCATATATTTCTCTTATTTCATCATAGTTCTCATAATAATTCTCCACATCAGCAGAGGCGGAAAAAACATGCCGAAAACCAAGACCGTGACGCATCTCATGCACCGTAGTTCGTAAGATACGAACTCTTGCCAGTTTTCTGACACACTGCATTTGAACCTCCTTATCTTTCACATCATTCAAAACACCATCCGAATGAATAGGATGTAAAGGAGGTATCGTTCCCTTATATTGCGAAATAAATTGAGTCACTTCAGGGCAGTGCTTTTGAATTTTTTCATGTAGAAAATCCGACACTCCGGGAGAGGAGGGAAGAATTTTCCAGGGAAGAGGCCACACATGAAAACGAATATATCTTCTGACAATGCCTATATAACTATCCACTATATAAGAAACCCAAACATTGGCTGTGGCTGATACCACCTCTCCCGTTATGGGATTGGAAACATTAGGGCCATAACCAAACAGGAGTCGTCCCTCCTGAGCTATCGTTTTTGTAGCCACCAGATTGAGAATGTTATAACGAATATCCCCTAATTCCTTATCCTCACTTTCATCCAACACCAACTTAATTTTCCGATTGGAGTATTTTCCCGCCTCTTGAAACGCTTTATTCTCAAGCTCAACAGCCAATCTCCCAAAATGACGAATCCACTCATCCTTCGGGGTATTAGTGGAAAAATACCATCGAATCTCTTTCTGATTGGGATCAAAACGAGAGGCGCGAATAAATTTATCCCGATCCTCTTGTGTGATATCAGTGGTCTTAGGGTAATATTTCCTTTCCACGGAAAAAACAGGATGGAAGGTTTTACTGTCCTCTTCATACCATCGTTTTTGAGGATAGTCTGGATTATCCACGACCTTTTTAAAAGAGTATTTAATAATTATGGGGGCGGAGCCCTTCCGGGCGATATTAATATCAAAATGAAAAGAATCATCCGTAATAAGCACACGATCAACAGTTAATTGAGAACTGGAATAATTTTCTCTTTCAATATCTGCAAATTGTTTGAAATTCAGAGTAAAATAAGGCTTCTCCACATTTTTTATATCCTTATCCTCCACTTCACGAAATTGGTTAAAAGCCTCTCCATCCCGATCCATTTTATATTCCTTCCATTTCACTGGAATAAAAAGATTGGGGATTTGATCCTGTTCCTTTAATTCCTGATACTTTGTGGAATCCTTTACCAGAAACTGATTTTCATCCTTCTCAAACTCCACAAGATTGGCCATTTCAATAGGCTGATGTCCTATAAAGTTAGCTTTCTTTTCACCCGCTTCAACAACAGTTCTAAAATAAAACCACTCTCCATTGAAAAAATTCTCAGGGAAAATATCCAGCTTTGGCTCATATTGAAAGAGCTGTTTTTGCTTCGTCAAAAAATCAATATATTGAGCGTTTTTCACCGCAATCCCTTCACAGAGGGGAACAATTAAATCAAGGGTATGTCCATAATCATCTTCTGCATTTTCAGGAACACAGTAACTGATTGGATACCCTACCAGGGGTGTAGCCAGAAATTCCCCCACTCTGCGGGACACAGGAATTTGATCATAGGGTATCGTCTCCGGTTTACCCAAACGATAGAAAATCAGATAGTTGCCCTCCAAATGGGGTAAAATATAATACTCCGTATCTGGAAAACCATAAAAATTATCCACTTTTCCCAAAAGGAAGGCCCAAAGTTTCTGTGGGTTGTCCTTTTTCACTTCTTTCAAATCTGTTTTATGAAGATTTGGAAAATCCAATAGATTATAATCCAGCTTATAATACTGATTTATAAAGGAAATATCGGAATTGGAATCAATAAAAGTCCCGGCTTGAATGATGGAATTTTTAACCCTTTCCCCTTCAGAAACAGTTTTAATCCGAATGGCTCCCAATTTTTTTAAATATTCCTCTGTTAAAGGAGCTTTAATCCAATCCACTTCTTTTATCCCCGTACTGTTTTCAGTGGATAGGTCGGAGGAAGAGGAATCCTCCTCCTGATTCACAGTCGCCGCCACAGGAATTTTTATAACAAACTGATTTTTGTCATAAAGTGTTTTCGCTCTTCTCTCGGAAAAAGGATCCTTCAGCCCGTGATCCAGCTCCTTTAATGGACGACAGGAAGCATTTAAAAATAAAGCGCCGCTAAAACAAAAGATAAAAAAAGAGTTCTTAAAGAATCCTTTCATAAAACCGCTTGCGCCGAAACCTTCATTTACAATGAATCCAAGAATGTTTTTCAATTTTTTGTATTTAAAACTCATATAACCCCTATTCACATCTTTAAGTTCAATAAAATTTTTATAATATCCCTTCATCTTCCTTTCCGGTTTCACAATTTTCCACAAGCCTCACTGGTGAGTAAAACAATTTTACCGCCACGGCAATACATTCTGTGAGGTGAGTTGATAAATTCCGGTTTTTTAATCTTATATGCAAAATTTTTATGTAAGAAATACCTTTTCAATAACCAACTCTAATACCTGTTATAATTTTAGGATAAACCTCCCCTTAAAAAGCATAGCTCATGCCTAAAGTAAAATAAGTCCGATCGGCAAACACACGCTTCCCAATCACCTTTCCTTCCTTAAGAAAAGCTCTTTCCCCCCACTGTAAACCTGTCGCAATCCGAAATTTCTTTTTCACCACCCAGGCCGCTGACGCGCTAAGGCTAAAAGAAGGACGAATTTGAAAACTTGAGTCCAAAGGACTACTGAAACCTCCATAAAAATAAAAACCGGGAAGAAGCCAGGGCGCCGATTTCAAACGAAAACTCAAAAAACGACCTTCCTTTCCAAACACAGGAACGGGAATTGGACCGGAATAACGAAAACTCAACCCGGGTTGATTAAATAAAACAAACCGATTGTTAGGCGTCCCACGCCTGTCCTTATTTAAAAAAGTATAGAGTTCCAAAAAATGGGTGGAAGCCGCCGACAACTGAAAATCCGGACGAGAAATTAATTGCCAGTGGGACCGGAGCAAAACGCCTAATCCACTAATCCCCAGTTTCCAGGAATGAGAGGAAGAGGGAAGACTTAAATAAGCGGAGGATTCCAGATAAAACCTTTTCCGCTTAAAAAAAGGAGGGGCGGAAGCGCCCAGACTTATATCTCCAATACAAAGATGAGAAAACCAACATCTGTCTGTTAGCTCCTGTGGCGCAGATACAGCCGATCTTCTATAACTTAAACTGGCAAATAGGGTATATTTCTCCAACAAAGGATAGTTAAGACTTAGATTACTGCTTATGCTCATCGCGCCAAACACGCTCT
>JAPOOY010000199.1 GCA_026713205.1 Bdellovibrionales bacterium | reverse complement strand
TTTATTATACTTTTTTTCAATCGGGTTTTTTCCACCAGTTCGGCGATTGAGATTTTCGGATTATGTTTTATCAGAGCCAAAACCCGATCCTGCCGTTTTTGATCTGTCAGGATATAGTTTGAGGGGTCCTCTCCCTTTTTAAGAACCTGATAAGAGCCGCTAGGTCCCCCGATTCTCATTAATTGCCCTTCTTTTTTTAATTTGGAAATGGTTGTGTTTATTATACTTTTTAACAAGCCGGTTTTTTCCATCAGTTCAGCGATTAAGATTTTCGGATTTTGTTTTATCAGAGCCAAAACCCGATCCTGCCGTTTTTGATCTGTCAGGATGTAGTTTGAGGGGTCCTCTCCATTTTCAAGGACCTGATAAGAGCCGTGAGGTCCCATGATTCTCACGAGCCGCCCTTCTTTTTTTAATTTGGCAATAGTTGTGTTTATTATACTTTTTTTCAATCGGGTTTTTTCCACCAGTTCGGCGATTGACAGATTTTCGGATTATGTTTTATAGAGCCAAAAACCCATCCTGCTGTTTTTGGATCTATCGTGCTGTAGTTTGAGTGGTCTTCTCCATTTTTCAAGGACTGATAAAAAGCCGTGGTTTCCTCCGATTCTCATTAACAGCCCTTCTTTTTTTAATTCGGAAATAGCTGTGGGTTACTTGTATTTGTGCCGCGCCGGTTTTTTCCTTAGTTCGGCGATTGAGATTTTCGGATTATGTTTTATCAGAGCTAAAACCCAATCCTGCCATTGTTGCTTCGTTCTTTTAAAGAAAAAGGGGGAACATTTCTCTACTGTTTGAAATACGGATGCCGCCTGAGACACGGAAGACAGGCTCATCAAGAGCCAACCCCATAAAATAATAGTTTTCCTTTTTTTCATAAACCTTCCTTGCTCTTTCATGGAAAGTTCCTACATACTGATCTTGTTTGAATTTTCAAACAGAATTGTATAACAAGATTTTGTATTTCATTATCTTAAAAGATGGGATTTATCAGGTCTTTTAAGAGAAGTAAAGCTTTACTTTTTTGTAAAGTTTGACAGGAAATTTACAGGATACTCCGATCAGAAAAGTTACAGGCAGAATGCAGGAGTGGTTTTTTGGCTTATTTCCCCATGAAGGGTGTAAATACTCTTTCATTTTGTCAGGAAGTCCCCCGGAGACTTCCTGACCCTTAAAACTTAAGCGGGAAA
Organism: Bdellovibrionales bacterium; assembly: GCA_026713205.1. Lineage (GTDB taxonomy): Bacteria > Bdellovibrionota > Bdellovibrionia > Bdellovibrionales > UBA1609 > JACOND01. The sequence continues at coordinate 2,721 of JAPOOY010000199.1, read as the reverse complement.
AGCCTGTTTGAGGAGTTCACGGAGCCTGTTGGCGTGTAGTTTTTTTACAGTTTATAGAAAAAAGTTCTTTTAAGCCGTCTATTTCTCTTTCCTGTTTATTTTTTAGTCGCTTTTTGCTAACCTTTCAGCAGTAAAATGGCGCCATTCGGCAGTTTTGTTTAAAACCGTGCTTTGGAAGAGAGTTATGGAACACAAGAAGAGTTCCTTTGAGGGATTCTTGAAAGAGCCACGGAAAAAACAGAGAGGAGGGTTTTTAATGAACAAAAGGTTTTTTAGTCAGAAAAATTCGCCCTGCTTTTGGTTGTGGCTTTTAAAAAATCTGAAACAAATTAAAACGACTCTTTTAATGGCTTGTTGTTTAGCGCTTCTATTTCCCGTAACAAGAGCTTTTGCTTATCCCTGGCTTGATTTTAAAGATAAACAGGATTCCCCTTATTTTTCTATTGGCATGCAGTCCTCTTATTTTGTGGCGCAGAAGAGCTGGCTTCATCTCGTTCCTTCTATGGATGTGAAATACAGCAATTTAATGGTGGATGTGGATTTAGGAGGGCAGTATTCTTATCCGGAAAAAAGTTTTTATTTTCGTTTAAGTGAACTGGCTCTCACTTTTCCCATTCCTTTTTCCTCAAAATGGAATTTCTCATTGGGTTTCAAAAAAAATGAGTGGATTAAAGCTGATCTTTACTGGAGTTTGGGTTTATGGCAGCCCCGTTATTTAGTGGATCCCTTTCGGCCTGTTCCAATAGGCCGCCCGGGTTTTTATTTGAACTATAAAGGGTATTCCTCTTTTACTCTTTATCTATCCTACCTTTCCTTCCCCGATCTCTCTATTATTCCGAAATTGGACAATGGAGCCATCAATTCAAAAAATGCTTTTTTTATTTCTCCGGTTACTTTAAAGGGAGATTCCAAGGAGACGGCACATCCATTCAAATGGGATATAAAGGAGATGCCTTCCTTAAAATGGGGCACTCTTTTAAAACCCGCCCTGTCTTTACACACTTCACATAAACTTCCTCATTTTCAACTATCTCTGGCTTATGCCTATAAACCTTCCCACCGTTTTCGTTATTTTGTTTTTGGGCATAAGTGTACTCTATCACAGTTGAGCAACGAATCTTGTCCTATCAGTGATGTGGATTATTCCATAAGCTACCATCACCTGTTATCTGCGGAGGTGGAAATGTCTCCTCTCAAGGATATGACTGTATTCGGTACTTTAATTTATGAAAATCCCAGAGCCCTTGCTCGTAATCACACTTCCTCAGATATAGGGAAAGCCTTTTTTCGGGAGAGAAAGACTGAATTACCTTCCCTTTCTTCTCCCGTGACTCTTAACGGACAAAAAGGTCATTGGTTTTCCTTAGTTCCAACAGATCATTTAACAGCCAGTATCTTCCTTTATTACCGTGAAGGCGCAAAAACCAAAGAGCAGACAACAATCACTGCGGGTTATTTAAGGCCGCTATGGCAGGAAAAAAACCCCAACAATTCCTTTATCAGAAAATTTGCCCCACTTCTTGGAGAAAGTTTTTTATGGAAACATACTCTTAGCTTTTCTCTGGAACACTGGATAAAGGATGTTCTTCACGGTTATCAGTTTCAATTTCGTTTAAATCATTCTTTGGATAATAAGATATATCAGGCCAGCTTTGAAAATAAGCTCAATCTTTTTCCTTCTCTTCAGGTATCTCTTTCCGGGGATGTGCTTTTTCCGGCTGAAGATCAAGGATTAAAATCCGACACTTCCGCTATTCAACTGTATAAGAATCATTCTCGCGTTCTTTTTGGAGTCAAATATGTTTTTTAAAAGAGCTGGAGTTCTTTTATTTTTCTTAATGATATGGGGAACATCTTCTTCCGCCTGGGGGCAGTTACAACAGACAGAATGTGTAAAGGATATGAGGAGATATGGCCCCTCCCTTTTCAAAAACACTTTAACTAAAAATCAAAGAGAAAGATTTTTTGACTGTTTACATGATGCCGTGGAGCTGATGTTATTTCCCAAACCGGAAAAAGGGAGAGATTATTATACAAAACAGGAATTAATAGATTTTTTTTCCAGCAAGTTATTTGGGTTCAGCCCTGAGGCGAGTCGCTCAATGGTGACACAGTTTCTTGCTTTCAAAAAATTGTTTCTTGGAGGAAAGGACAATCAACTTTCCGTGCAGGAGGTGCATTGGGCTTATAATTTAATGGATGATTTTGAACATGTCATTTCCTTTCTTCAGAAAGATTTCCCGTTACTGGCTCAGGCTTTTTCCGGGAAAGGAGTTTATCGTGAATTGTCTAAGGAGGAATTTAAAGGGCTTTCCAAGCGTTTGTCATCCAGTCTTTTTTTTCTGGGTGAAGCTTTTGTAAAAGAGAAGTTTTTCTATAGGTTGGGGGATTTGGATAAAACGGCCGATCATCTTCACCAGGCCGATCTTATAACAAATGAAAACAGAAGGGTGGGAAGACGGTTTTCCGTTTTTCTTCATGAATGGGGTAACGGAGTTTTTGGTTCCAATGCCCTTATCAAAGGGAATAGATGGGAACCTTTTTTGGGTTCTTTTCATGCTCTGCTCTCTCAGTTTTTGTATTATGGATTCTATGTTGCGGGAAAGGACTTATCTCATCCCCGGGTTTTTACGCGATTTTTAAAGTCCATTCAGTTTTTTCTTTCCTCATTGGAATATGTTAAGAAGCATCCTTCACGGAACAAGGGTTTTCCTCTCCGTG